>JAFNYE010000018.1 GCA_017383345.1 Alistipes sp.
CGTCTAAGCAGCGATTCAAGCAACAAACCGCGAAATATCAACTCCTCAAAAACAGGGGCAAAAATCACTGTCGTAACAATAGCCCAAAAGCCCTGACCCGTGTTCTGTTCAACAGGTGCAAAAAGGGATGATACAGGCTCAACAACAATCTGCACCGCGACGAGCCAAATAAGCCCACCTAAAATCACATTCGGATTTAGACCTCGTGACGAAATACGGGCAACACGCCCCCTTCCATCACGCAGCACGATATAAAAATAGACAAGGGTAAATGCCAAAATCATAGAGAGCGGATAAATGATAGCATAGCTCTCTCCACGCTCTACTTGGACTCCTATAAACTGCTCAATATCAACAATATCTCCACTTAGCATATTGGGCATAGGCAAGCCTAAAACCACGCCTACAATAGAGACTGCAATTTGCGAAACAACAATAATGAGCAACATAGCTACAAGATCGAACATTGTGGGAAAATTCCCCTTATGCGCGACCCTTTCAAAACCGTGTATTTCAAGCGGAGCAACCTCCTCAGATTGACTATTTTTATCTATATTTGCTTCAGCCATAATCCTGCTATTTTAGCACAAAGGTAATCAAATTTACTGATTATGTATGGCATTTCAATTTAATTTTATTAAATTTGCGCAATATTTCGGCTCTTTTAGAAAACCCGAAAGAAATAGTATGGGAAAAGTAGTAGCATTAGCAAACCAAAAAGGTGGCGTAGGCAAGACCACCACTGCAATCAATCTTGCAGCTTCAATAGCCCTATTGGGCAAAAAAGTCCTTCTACTCGACGCCGACCCTCAGGCAAATGCAACATCGGGTTTGGGCTTTGAGATAGACCTTAAAGGCATATACGAGTGTATCACCGGCCAATGCAAGGCCGAGGAGGTTATTCTCCAAAGTAGCGACATAAAGAACCTTTGGCTCCTACCTTCAAGCATCGAGCTGGTTGCAGCCGAGACTGAGTTGTCAAATATGGAGAACAGCCACTACATAATTAAAGGCATCATCGACTCAGTCAAGGAGAATTACGACTACATATTCGTTGACTGCTCCCCTTCATTGGGATTTACAACCGTAAACATACTCACCGCCGCAGACTCAATTCTTATACCTGTACAGTGTGAGTACTTGGCATTAGAGGGATTGAGCAAACTTTTGAACACCTACAATCGTGTCAAAGAGGGCCTGAACCCGAACTTACAAATTGAGGGTTTTGTAATGACAATGTATATGCGCAACCGCCTCAACAATCAGGTTGTTAACGAGGTTAAGGAGTACTTTGGCGACTTAGCATACCAAACCATCATTCAGCGCAATGTCCGTCTTGGAGAGGCCCCATCACACGGTAAGCCCGTTATGCTCTACGATGCCGCTGCGGTAGGTGCTACTGCATACCTGTCTTTGGCAAAGGAGTTTTTGAAGAGAAACAAGAAAAAGTAACAACTATATGGCAACACAAAAGGGTTTAGGTCGCGGTTTAGGCGCGATTTTCGGAGATAAAAATATTGACATCAAGGCTAAGCCTATGTCGGAGATGGCAGAGATTAAGGTGGCAGACTGTATTGCTAACCCAACTCAGCCTCGCCGCACTTTTGACGAGGCAGCTCTTGAGGAGTTGGCAGACTCTATTCGCACTTTGGGCCTTATTCAGCCAATCACTGTTCGCAAGAGTGGTGACAAATATCTTATCATCAGCGGTGAGCGCCGTTGGAGAGCAGCGCAGATGGCCGGTCTTGAGACTCTGCCGGCTTATATTCGCGAGGTAGATGATCAAAATCTGCACGCAATGGCATTGGTAGAGAATATCCAGCGCCAGGATTTGAACGCAATAGAGATTGCTCTGAGTATGCAACGCCTCATTGAGGAGTGTGGACTTACTCAAGACGCATTGGCAGAGAAAGTAGGCAAGCGTCGCTCGACTATTGCCAACTATATGCGACTGCTGCGCCTTGCCGACCCTGTACAGTTGGCTGTAAAAGAGGGTGCTATATCTATGGGTCACGCCAAAGCTATTGCATCGCTTGAGAACATCAAGCAGCAGATTGCAGCTCTCAAGAAAGTTATCAAGGCCGATATGTCCGTGCGCCAGACCGAGGAGTATGTTCGCGTTGTAAACGAGGGCAAGAGCAAAGGCTCACAGGGTTTTGTTGAGGAGGAGTATCCTGAAAGCTACACCCGTTTAGTTGAGCACTTGGAGCGCTTCTTCTCTCAAAATATAGCCATCAAGCGCACTAAAAGTGGTGGCGGAAAGATTACAATCGGCTTTGAGAGCGACAAGGATATTGAGAGCTTTATTGAGCGCTTTTCTAAGATGTAATATGGCGACAAGAGGACTCAAAATAGTTATACTCTGCATCGTGGCAACCTTCGTTGCTACCTCATCGTCATTGGCACAAGTCAACCCATTTGCCCGACCGCTCAGAAGCGAAAAGCGTATGGTTAGCGGCGGTATGTATGAGAAGATTGACTCGGCAGCCATTGCTCGTCGAGACTCTATAAGGGTAACAAAGCTTGCAGACTCGCTCAAGATGTTACCCAAAGATTCGCTTGTCGTTGTCCCCGACTCAATCAGAATGGCTCTACCCGACACACTTAGAGCGCGTATATTTGCAGACTCTATTATCGGTGACAAGCGCGACTCCATCGCCAAAGCAGAGAGGTTGCGTCGCAGAGCCGAGAAGCGCGATGGCAAAGGTCCATTTATAAGCGACTCGATGTCATTGCGCAGAGTAACAATGTGCTCCGCCGTAATGCCGGGATTTGGTCAGATATACAACAAGCAGTATTGGAAATTGCCAATCCTCTACTCTACCCTCGGAGCCTCAATAGGTATGTGGGCATACGAGCAGAGTAAATACAAGCCGCTCAAGCAACAGTTCGAACTGATGACCGACCAGAGTATGAAACGAACAGAGGAGATGAACGCTCTGCAACGAGAGATGATAAAGCACAACACTCTCAAGCAGACATTTATGTTTACCACTATAGCCTCATACATCTATTTCCTCGGTGATGCAGCAGTAAAATACGCAACCAATGAGGTATCATCGGTAAACAAGGCCACCACTCTTGCAACAATCTGCCCGGGTGCAGGACAGATTTACAACAAGAGTTACTGGCGCGTGCCTATCGTTATTGGAGGTTTTGCTTCGACCATATATTGTATTGACTGGAACAACCGCGGTTACCAACGCTTCAAGAAGGCATACCGTCTGCGTTACGACTATGACGAACATCCAGAACTATACCCTAATGGCTCACAGGACGAGTTCGGCGGTCGATATGCATCATCTTTCCTCAAGAACTTGCGCAACAGCTACCGACGCAACCGAGATTTGTGTATTCTGCTCACAGCGGGACTATACATTCTTCAGATTGTAGATGCCCATGTAGATGCTCACTTACGCGACTACGATATATCTGACGACCTGAGCGTCGAAGTGTCGCCTATGCTTAATTACAGTTATCACCCTGGTTTAGGCAATAATGCCGCTATGGGTATGAATGTCACCTTTAGATTCTAAATGAAAAGAGTTTTTATAACACTGCTTTTATGCTTTGTTGGCCTAAACTATGCCATTGCAGGTCCAATAAGGCTCAATATATTCAAAAAACGAGAAAAGAGTCAGCAAACCGTTGTAATACCTGTTTACGACACCATTCGCGTAGTGGTTACCGACACAATTCGTGTTGAGCCAAAGCCTGCGCCCCGCATTGACACTCTGCAACACAACCACACCCCCGAGCAGATTGACTCATTGCTTGACGCCTGGCACGCACTACACCTTGAGCAGAGCCACAAGAGTTACTTTGAGCCATACTCAACCACAACAGAGGCAGAACGCAATATGGCAGTAGATTCGCTCTACCGCGCGCGCCTGCAAGATCTCGTTTCGCCCGTGCATCTGCCGTACAACTACATTGTCCGCGACTATATCAACTACTACCTTACAAATCGTTGGAGTCCGCTGAGCAATGTATTGGCATTATCAAAGTTCTATTTCCCAATTTTTGAGCAAGAACTTATTGCCGCAAATATGCCTGTAGAGCTAAGAGCGTTAGCGATTATCGAGTCCAACCTCTCCCCTATGGCCACTTCGCGTGTTGGCGCGGTGGGCCTATGGCAGTTTATGCCGGCAACGGGTAAAAATCTCGGTTTGGAGATAAACTCTCTGGTTGATGAGCGCAGCGACATTGTCCTCTCCACCCGTGCGGCGTGCCGTTTTCTAAAGGACTTATACAACATTTTTGACGACTGGACACTCGCACTTGCAGCCTACAACTGCGGTCCGGGCAATGTAAGTAGAGCTATAGCGCGTGCAGGAGTGGATGCGAAGAGTTTCTGGGACATCTACGACTATCTCCCTCGCGAGACCAGAGGTTATGTACCAAAGTTCATCGCAGCAAGCTATGTATATGCCTACCACGACCTACACGGCATTGAGGCCAAAGCTACACCGCAGTGCATATCAACCGACACAGTTGTAATAAACCGCACAATGCACTTAGGACAGGTAGCTTCAACGCTCAACATACCGCTTGAGACTCTCCGACTGCTCAATCCGCAGTACAAGATAGACATCATTCCTGCTGCACGCAAGCCATACACCTTGCGTTTGCCTACACGATACACCTCAGAGTTTATCCTGCAGCAAGACTCAATCTACGCCAAAGATTCAACCTTCCTCAAGGAGTATATCAACCCTGCTAACCTCGAAAAGAAACGAGCAGAGGGCGTAGGCTATGTATATACCGTTCGCAAGGGCGACAACTTGGGTCTTATTGCTAAGCGCAACCGCTGCACAGTAAAGGATATTATGCGTTGGAACAAACTCAAATCGACTACCATACGCATAGGCCAGAAACTAAGAATAGAGAAACCAAAACCTCGCGCATAATGTTTACCCCCGGCATCATCGTTGCCCCTGCCAGCGCCACAGGCGGTGCTATCGCCGTTATACGAGTTAGCGGCGAAGGCTCTATTGCGCTATGCGACACTATTTTCAAGGGGCGCAAACCTCTGAGTTGTGCTGCAACCCATACCATTCACTATGGCAACATTATTGACGGTGACCAGATTGTTGATGATGTTGTGGTTGCAATATTTCACGCACCTCACTCCTATACAGGCGAGCAGAGCGTAGAGATATCTATCCACGGTTCACAATATATTGCATCAAGGGTTATTACTCTACTCTGCAAACAAGGTGCACGCCTTGCCGAGCCTGGCGAGTTTTCTGCTCGCGCCTTTGCAGCAGGTCGCATAGACCTTTCGCAAGCAGAAGCCGTCGCCGATATTATCGCCGCAGATTCTCAGGCTGCTCACGCTATAGCTTCCACACAGATGCGAGGGGGTTACTCCGACTCTCTGCACTCCCTACGCGAACAACTTATTGAGATTACTGCCCTGCTTGAGTTAGAGTTGGACTTTGGCGAGGAAGATGTCGAATTTGCCGATCGCACACGCCTAAGTCAAATGTTGGCAAAGTGTTCCAATGTGGTAAGCACCCTTGTTGAATCTTTTCGCACGGGCAACGCCATTCGCAATGGCGTTTCGGTAGCCATTATTGGTGCGCCCAATGTAGGCAAAAGCACCCTTCTAAATCGTCTTGTCGGCGAGGAGAGAGCTATGGTCTCCGACATTGCCGGCACAACGCGCGACACCGTCGAGCAGAGCGTAATTATCGAGGGCATAAAGTTCAGATTTATAGATACTGCGGGCATACGCACCACCGAAGACAAGCTCGAACTGATGGGTATTGACCGCACGATGAAGGCGGTAGAGCGTGCGCATATTATCATCCTTATGACCGAGCCGAGCGTAACATTTGAACATATTGAGCCGACAGAGAAGCAGTCGGTTATTCGCGTAGTCAATAAGGCTGACACCATATCAACAGCCGAGCTTACGGATGCTCTCTACATATCCGCTCGCGAAAATGAGGGCATAGATGCTCTACGCAAAGCCTTGCGCGAGTGTGTTGATACAACAGCTCTCTACCGTGGCGATGCGATTGTATCTAACGCACGCCATCATCAAGCGCTCTCTGCGGCACTTGAGGCACTTAACGCAGCCTCAACCGCGCTCAATACGGGCATATCATCCGAGCTGTTAGCAGAGGATATTCGCGTGGCTATCAACCACATAGGAGAGGTTACGGGCGGAACTATCAGCTCCGACCAAATACTACACTCTATATTCAGCTCGTTTTGCATAGGCAAATAATTTTTGCCACAAAAAAACAAACAATCACACTACTATGAAATATAATATCACACAAACAATCAAGTACATCGGTGTTGACGACACCGATTTAGACCTCTTTGAGAGTCAATACATCATTCCAAACGGTGTATCCTACAACTCCTATATTATTATAGACCAGAAGATTGCCATAATGGATAGTGTTGACAGCAGAAAATACGACGAGTGGGCTGCAAATGTTGCAAATGCGCTTGAAGGAAGGACCCCCGATTACCTTATCGTTCAACACATGGAGCCAGACCATTCAGGAAGCCTATCACGCATAGCAACACTCTACCCCAAGATGAAGATTGTAGCCTCAGAGCGCGCCATAAAGATGTTGACTCAGTTCTTTTATGAATGTGACTTATTGGATCGCACCATAGCCGTCAAAGAGGGTGATACTCTTGCTTTAGGAACCCACATCTTGCAATTTTATATGGCACCAATGGTGCATTGGCCGGAGGTTATGGTTACATACGAGCAGAGCGAGAAGATTCTCTTTTCAGCCGACGCTTGGGGTAAATTTGGTGCGCTATGTCACGACGAGGAGTGGGCTTGTGAGGCTCGACGCTACTATTTCAATATATGCGGCAAATATGGCCAACCCGTGCAAACGCTATTAAAGAAAGCTAAGGCGCTTGACATTGCACACATCTGCCCGCTACACGGCCCTATCTTGAGCGATAACCTTAGCTACTACATAGGTTTATACGACACTTGGAGTAGATATGAGTCTGAAGCAAAAGGCGTATTTATTGCCTACGCTTCAATCCACGGAGGCACAGCCGTAGCAGCTCATAAATTTGCCGATATGTTGAAAGAGCGAGGTGTTGAGAAGGTTAGCATAATGGATCTCTGTCGCGACGATATGGCCGAGGCGGTAGAGGACGCGTTTAAGTATGACCGTATGGTTATAGCTGCATCATCGTACGATGCGAGCCTATTTCCGCCTATGTACGATTTTCTGCACCACCTACAACTCAAAGGGTTTCAAAAGCGCCGCGTCGGCATTATCGAGAATGGTTCGTGGGCACCTTGCGCCGGTCGTGTTATGCGAGGCATGTTGGAGCAGATGAAGGATATAGAGATTGCCGAGCCAATGGTCACCATTCTATCACGCCTCAAGCCCGAAAATAACGAGGCAATGGAGACTTTGGCAGACACCTTAGCCAAATAGAAATAGACTAATCGACCCCGAAAGTTGTGCTATCCTTTCGGGGTCGATTTATAAATTCTCCGCCACAATACACTTAGTACTTATCGGTAGTGGTCAGCTCGTCAGAAGTGAGCGACTTTTTATCCATTTGGCGCCAGAAGTAGGCTATATATGCAACAACAAATGGGATAATGAGCGAAACGACAGCCATAGTGCGTAGTGTAAACTCGCTCGAACAGCTATTGGCAAGTGTCAAGGATGCTTGCAAGTCATAAGTTGACGGATAGTAGGCCGTATTATTATAGGCTGCAATCATAAACAGAGCCATCACAGCAAGCACCGTACCCGGAGCTGCGAGCCATATTCCTCGCTTGAAATTTGGTTTAAGAAGCGTCAGCGCTACACCCGCAACGAGCAACACTGCACCAACAAGGAACATTACAAACACCACAGGCATCTGCAAAAAGTTGTGCAGATATTTATACTTTTCCATCACAACCACACCAGAAGCATCGACAGCAAAGCCCTCCATTGTAAGCAATTGCACAAGCACAAAGATAAGCGTCAACAAAAAGGCCGTGAAGCTAATCAACAAGCTGCGACGAAGTTGGGCTGTAAGTTTTTCGTTATCTATATTGTTAATCATATAGAGCGCACCGAGCGCAATAGCAAGCAACATTACCATCAAACCAAAGCCTACATTAAACGGTTCTGTTACAGCCTCAAGGCCGTGCCAACCATTAGCCCAACGGCTGATTGTCGGAGCAGAGATATTGAGCACCGCGCTCTTATCAACCATAAATTGCGAGCCTGTGAAGAATGTACCTACAGCCGTACCGATAAGCAACGGCGCAAGACAACCGTTGAGAGTCAGAAACGCTCTGAAGGCATTTTTACCGAGCAAGTTACCGGCCTTACCCTGAAATTCATACGAAACAGCCTGAAGCACAAAGGTTATCAAAATCAATATCCACACCCAATATGCACCGCCAAAACTTGTGCTATAGAAGAGCGGAAATGAAGCAAAGAACGCACCGCCAAAGGTTACCAATGTAGTAAAGGTAAGCTCCCACTTGCGACCTGTAGAGTTGATTATCAACTCACGCTCAGCCTCATCCTTGCCTGCAAGAAAAATCAACGCATTACCACCCTGAACAAAGAGCAAAAATACCAACAGACCTCCCAGCAAGGCTATTAAAAACCACCAATAATGCTGTAAAAAGATATAGTCAAACATAGTTAATCGTTTTTAGTTGTTATTCAATCTCAGGGCCCTTCTTGATTGCGTTGGTCAAGATGCGCAACTCGATAACAAGGAAGAGTGTAAAGATAGCTACAAAGACAAAGAATGTGGTCTGCACTGCTGCAACGCTTACGCTCGACACCGCAGCCTTGACCGGCAACAAGCCCTCTATAACCCACGGTTGGCGACCACACTCGGCAACTATCCAACCCGCTTGACCTGCAATATAGACAAGTGGAATAGAGAGCAGAGCTGCCCATTGTAGCCACGACATTGACGCAAGGCGCTTTTTATAAACTGCCCATAGCACTACACACATAAGCAGCAACAACGCTCCACCAAGTCCTACCATAATACGGAACGCCCAATAGACCAAGCCTACAGGAGGGACAAGTTCCTGTGGTGAGTCGATATAACCATATCCGAAATAGTCAATATTTTCATCCAACACCTTGCGAGCCTCCGCTGCCCCTGCTGGATCAGAGCCACTCAAAGCACGATACTCTCCAAACGCGGCTATAGCACGCTTACCACGCTCTATCTTCTGCTCAGCTGATGGCATAACCTCGCCATTAGGGGTTGTATAACCATCAAGCAGATTATTTATACCTGGAACAAAGCCGTTGATATCGTGTGTTGCAAGCACCGACAGCACACCTGGGACCTCCAGGCCGGGAACAATTGAAAACGGAGCTCTTTGGCCACCATTCTCCAAGCCCTCGGCTGCGGCGAGTTTCATTGGTTGATACTCCGCAACATGCACAGCCGAACTGTCACCGCTAAACATAACAGCAAAAGTACCAACAATACCAACTATAGCAGCGACACGAATGCTCGCTAAAGCAAAACGCATCTCGCGCTTTTTGAGCAGATACCAACAACTCACACCTATAGCAAACACAGCTCCTGTCATCCATCCGCTAAACACTGAGTGGAAGAACTTGGATATTGCAACAGGATTGAGTACCAACGCCCAAAAGTCAACCATCTCGTGACGCACAGTATCTGGATTAAACTCCATGCCTACAGGATGTTGCATCCAACTATTGGCAACAAGTATCCATATTGCCGAGATTGCAGCGCCTATACCCGTAAGCCAAGTTGCAGCCAAGTGAAAGCGCTTACTAACCTTTCCCCAGCCGAAAAACATCACAGCAAAGAATGTCGCCTCCATAAAGAAGGCCAAAATACCCTCTATAGCCAGCGGAGCACCAAAAATATCGCCCACAAACCAAGAGTAGTTGCTAAAGTTTGTACCAAACTCAAACTCCAGGATTATACCCGTTGCAATACCGACAGCGAAATTAATACCGAAGAGTTTCATCCAGAACTTTGCTGTCTTTTTCCAAAACTCGTCGCCCGTAACGACATAGACGGTCTCCATAATGGCCATAATCACGGCAAGTCCCAAAGTGAGCGGAACAAAGAGCCAGTGATAACCGGCAGTCATTGCAAACTGCAATCTTGACCAATCGACTAATGCAGTTTCTACCATAATGATATTAATTTTAGATGATTGTTATTTACGATTTATCAACTCGTTGCTTATGTGCTCTATTTTTTGTTGTTCGCTCTTACCGGCAAGTACAGGCCTAAAGAAAAACGCCCTCAAAACCAAAAAAAGAATGATAACTTTAAGCAGAATAACCCACCAAAGTTGTCGCCCCCAAGTCATATTCTTGAAGCCTTCAATATAGAAATTGTATATAGCAATAATTGTCCGCTTCATAATAACTTCAATTTTACACTATAAAGATATTACAATATTTTAGAATAAACAAAATTAGTCACACAAATTTCAACACCACCTTAAAACAAAAAAGCCCCAGATTGGGGCTTTTTATAGTTTATTTCTCAACTTCAGACAACTATCGTTGCATCTGGATAACAAATACGGGAGTCATCTCGCGATACTTAGCATTTTGGAATGTTCGCTTGCCTCTCTTAACAATCTCACCCTTGACCGTACCGGCAATATAGTTTTGCCACTTTGGCAATTGTTTTTTGCCAAGATGCTTTGCCAAAACCTCTTTATTGAGCTTAATATATATAGTCTTTTCGGTCTCTTCAGGCAAAACAGAGACAGGGTCAAGAGAGAAGTTTCCATTTTTCTTGCCAAGTATCAATTCAATAGGCTCATTAAAGCCAGGATCTTTATCAATAAACACCTTTAGCGGAATAACATCGTCGCGCATTGAGAACTTGACATCCTGCTCCACATCCAACGATAGTGACATACGATAAGGCGATGGTGCCACCACATCGAGAGCCAGCTCGGCTGCGGGGATATGGTGCGTATAGTAAAACGCCTGCATCATATTATCAACCGGCAGAACATTGGTCTGCTCTACACCCTCACGAGCGGAGTACTCCATCTTCAACTCTATAGGGAAACGCTCCACCGTAGCACCCTTAGGCGCTGTAATAGAGAAATCCCAACGCTTACCTCCCCTAAACGCCAAACTGCTCGTTGTAAATCCCTTTGGAAGGCCTTCGATAATAAGGTTTGCAGGGCGCTTCATCTTTCCTGAAATATCCACACGGAACAAGGCTGTACCGCCCGACGGAATGGTTATGTTGGCAGGCGAAACAAAGGCGTTGAACGACGGCATCTGATTGTGGCGTCTTAACAAGTAGTGATAATCCTCGCCAGAGCCTCTATATAGATCCTCAACCTCAAGTATCAACACACCGCCAACCTTAGGCATATAATTCAACACAGGGTCAGCGTGGAATGTCATCAATCCCTGAATAGGGTCCTCGGTATCATCAACCTGGGC
Organism: Alistipes sp.; assembly: GCA_017383345.1. Classification (GTDB taxonomy): domain Bacteria; phylum Bacteroidota; class Bacteroidia; order Bacteroidales; family Rikenellaceae; genus Alistipes. The sequence continues at coordinate 11,439 of JAFNYE010000018.1, forward strand.
AAGAATTTTACCATATTGGTCGCGCAGACGCATAACCGCATCAATACGAGAGCCATTTCTACGGCCGATAAGTTCGACAAAGAGTGGCTTACGCGCCTCAACATTAACCCTATACCTCTTTATCTTTGATGTTGCAGTCAAAGAGTCGGCAATAGCTGTACCAACAGTGAGCATAGCGCCTTGTTTAGGATTGTGAAGCAGTTTCACCCTCTTTGGAAGGGCATAGAAAGAGACTGCGTTCGAGGTGCCCGTAGCGGTAGTATGGCTCAGCAAGTTGTA
>JAFNYE010000223.1 GCA_017383345.1 Alistipes sp.
ATACGCCCTTATTATTCCTATCTTGAACACAATGTTCGATAAGGGCTTTACCTTTGTGCCGACATATCAGGCGCCAGCCGTAGCTCTCAATGAGCAGGCCCTGACAGAGTGGTTGAGCTATATTTATACGCAGATTTTCGGTTCGGAGTTTACTATGACCCGCGTATTGGCTCTGCTCGGTGTGGTTGTGGTGAGCGTTAATATGCTCTCCAACCTTTTCCGTTATCTTAGCGCCTATACGGTTGAGTGTATGCGTACAACAACGCTCCAGCGTATGCGTAACGATATGTTTGACAACATTATCGATATGAATGTGGGCTACTTCTCGGAGCAGCGCAAGGGTGATATCATCTCGCGCATCACTTCGGATGTTATGGCGGTGCAGTTCTGTATTACCAACACTCTGCAGGTTGCCTTCCGTGAGCCATTCCTTATCATCGGTTACCTTGTGCTGATGCTCAACATATCGTGGGAGTTGGCTCTGTTTGCAGTCTTCTTCCTGCCTGTTGTGGGTATTATTATCGGTGGCATAGTAAAGCGCTTACGCCACCCTGCCAGCCGCGTGCAGGAGCAGTTGGGCGATATGGTGAGCGTGCTGGACGAGTCGCTCTCGGGTATAAAGATTATCAAGACATATACCGCAACGGAGTATATCCGTTCAAAGTTCCACCAGATAAATGCCGAGTTGTCGCGACTGATGTTGTGGATGGCCCGTCGTCAGCAGTTGGCCTCTCCTATGAGCGAATTTTTGGGTATTGCCGCGGTGGCTGTGGTGCTTGTATTTGGAGGCTCGCTGGTTACTAAGGGCACGATGAGCGCTGCGGGATTTATAGCCTTCATTGCGGCCTTCTCGCAGATTACACGACCTGTTCGCGCCTTTATCGACCAATTTGCCAACATCAATCAGGGTGTTGCTGCGGGAGAGCGCATCTTTGAGGTTATCGACGCCAAGAGTCATATTGTTGACGCTCCGGATGCCAAGCCGTTTGAGGGTATTAAGTCGAAGATTGAGTTTAAGAATATCAGCTTCTCATACGACTCAAGCCGCGAGATTTTGCACGACATATCTTTTGAGATAAACAAGGGCGAGACGGTTGCGCTGGTAGGTGCTTCGGGTGGTGGTAAATCGACCTTGAGTGAGCTTATGCCTCGCTTTTATGACCCTAATAGCGGCCAGATATTGATAGACGGAGTGCCTGTTACCGCCTTTGCGCAGGAGTCTTTGCGGGCGCGTATGAGTCTTGTGTCGCAAGATACGGTTTTGTTCAACGATACCATATATAATAATATCGCGTTGGGTAAGCAGGGTGCTACCGAGCAGGAGATAGTTGCAGCAGCTAAAATTGCCAACGCTCACGACTTTATTGTATCGGCAAGCGAGGGCTATAATACCAATATCGGCGATCGCGGTGCAAAGTTGTCGGGTGGTCAGCGTCAGCGACTCAGTATTGCGCGTGCGGTGCTGAAAAACCCCGAGTTCCTTATCCTCGACGAGGCGACCTCGGCTCTTGATACCGAGTCTGAGCAGCTTGTTCAGCAGGCGCTTACCCGTATGCTCAAGGGTCGAACATCGGTAGTTATTGCCCACCGCCTCTCAACCATCCAAAATGCCGATAAGATTATCGTTATTGACGAGGGTCGTATTGCTGAGCAGGGTACACATAGCGAGCTTATCGAGCGCAAGGGTATCTATGCCAAGTTGATCGAAATGCAGAGTTTGAAGTAGTATGGATATAGCACAATCAAGGAGAAAAGAGAATATTGCCGAGTACATCCTCTACCTATGGCAGATTGAGGATTTGTTGCGTTCGCTTCAGTTTAGCCCTGAGGCTATCTATTCGCAGTTTGTAGCACCTCGCAATCTTACGGAGGAGCAGCAGAATATATTCCTTATGTGGTATATGGATATTGCCGCCTTGCTTCGCGAGGAGGGTAAGGAGAGCGCCGGTCACCTCGACCATACACTCCACCTTATTGCCGATATGCACAATCTTCACCTTCAGCTTATGCAGCTACCCGTGGGTGCGCAGTATCGCGCGGTTGTGGCACGATTGGAGCCATATCTACCCACTTTGCGCAATGTCTTGGCTAAGGGAAATGTGAGCGATACGGAGCTCTGTTTCCGCGCACTCTATGCGGCAATGCTTTACCGCATCAAGGGTGGTGGCGATAGTGCGATAAACGACACTTTGGAGTATATATCGCCCGTTATAGGAGCACTTACAGCTATGTATCATAAGGTTGAGCGCGGCGAGATAAATTTGTTTGAGGATTAGCGCTGCAATTTAGAGAATAGGCGACCGATATTATAATTCGGTCGCCTATTTTGTTTTGTATAATGGCTCATTTGTACCAAAAAGTAAAGATTTTGTAGAAATTTTTTGTTTGTTCAAAAAAAAGTGTTTAATTTTATAAACTGAAAACGGACATTGTCCAAATTTGCAAACCTTAAAACTACAAAAAATATGAAAAATTATTCACCAAAAGAGATTAAGAACATCGTTCTTGTAGGTGCTCCTGGCTCGGGTAAAACTACCCTTGCTGAGGCGATGGCTTTCGAGGGTAAGGTTATCGACCGCAGGGGTAGTGTAGAAAACAACAACACCTTGTCGGACAATACCGACATTGAGCACGAGTACAAACGCTCAATCTATGCGACCACACTCTTTACCGAGTTTATGGGTCGTAAACTCAATATTATCGACTGCCCGGGTTCTGACGACTTCTGTGGTAACCTCTTCTCAGCCTTTAAGGTGGGTGATGTGGGCGTAATGCTCGTAAATGCTCAGACTGGTTGGGAGGTTGGTAATGAGATTCAGGCTCGCTATGCAAGCATCCTCAACAAGCCGCTTATCGGTGTAATCAACCAGCTCGATGCTGACAAGGCTAACTACGAGGCTGCTTTGGAGAGCATTAAGGCTGACTCTATCGTTAAGCCTGTTGTTGTGCAGTATCCTGTAAATCAGGGCGCAGGTTTCGACTCATTTGTCGATGTGCTTATGATGAAGATGTACCGCTTTACTGACGAGAACGGTACTCGCGAGGAGCTTGATATTCCTGAGGCTGAGATGGAGAAGGCTAAGGCCCTCAATCAGGAGTTGGTTGAGACCGCTGCCGAGTATGACGATGAGCTTATGATGCTCTACTTCGATAAGGGTACTCTTACTCAGGACGATATCCGCTCAGGTCTTAAGTTGGGTGTTGCAAACCGTAAGGTTATGCCTATCTTTGTAACCAGCGGTAAGCGCGATATCGGTACAAAGCGTCTTATGGAGTTTATTATCAATGTAGCTCCAGGCCCAACTGTTGCTCCTGACTTCCTTACTGTTGAGGGCGAGGCTATGCATGCAGACGAGACCGCTCCTGTTGCTCTGTTCGTATTCAAGAGCCAGATGGAGCACCATATTGGTGAGATTAACTACTTCCGCGTAGTTCGTGGTACTGTTACCGAGGGTATGGAGCTTGTAAACTCTCGCACAGGCAACAAGGAGAAGCTCTCTCAGCTCTTCGCCGTTGCTGGTAAGAACCGTATTAAGGTTACCCAGTTGGCTGCGGGTGATATCGGTTGTACTGTAAAACTTAAGGGTACTCGTACAAACGATACTTTGGCTGCTACTTCTGCTGCTGTGACTGTAGAGCCTATCGTATTCCCAGAGCCACGCTACCGTGCAGCTGTTAAGGCTAAGGATCAGGCTAACGAGGAGAAGTTGGGTAAGCTGTTGCTCGATGCACGCTTTGAGGATCCAACTATCTTGGTTGAGTACTCTAAGGAGCTCAAGCAGACCATTATTCAGGGTCAGGGTGAGCATCACCTCAATATTCTTAAGAACCGTATTGCTGCCGACAGTAAGGTTGAGATGGAGTTCTTCGCGCCGAAGATCCCATATCGTGAGACCATTACTAAGGTTGCACAGGCTGACTACCGTCACAAGAAGCAGTCTGGTGGTGCAGGTCAGTTTGGTGAGGTACATATCGTTATCGAGCCTTACTATGAGGGTATGCCGGAGCCAACCAAGTACAAGGTTAACGGCAAAGACCTTACTATGAATATCAAGGGTAAGGAGGAGTACGACCTCGAGTGGGGTGGTAAGCTTCAGTACTATAGCTCTATCGTAGGTGGTGCTATCGACGCACGCTTTATGCCTGCTATCTTGAAGGGTATTATGGAGAAGATGGACGAGGGTCCGCTCACAGGTTCTTATGCTCGTGATATCCGCGTAGTTGTTTACGATGGTAAGATGCACCCGGTTGATTCTAACGAAATTTCGTTCAAGCTCGCTGCTCGTAACGCCTTTAAGGAGGCATTCCGCAACGCAGGTCCGAAGATTATGGAGCCTATCTACAATGTAGAGGTACTTACTCCATCTGAGTATATGGGTTCGGTTATGAGTGACCTTCAGAACCGCCGTGCAATGATTATGGGTATGGATCACGATAAGGGCTTTGACCGCCTTCAGGCTCGTGTGCCACTTGCTGAGCTCTATCGTTACTCAACAACCCTTTCATCGCTCACTTCAGGTGCTGCAACATACACAATGAAGTTTGATAGCTATGAGCAGGTTCCTTCTGATGTTCAGGATAAGCTCCTCAAGGCTTACACCGATACTGACGAGGATTAAGATATTGTTTAATAGCGCAGCTAATGCGTTTTAGTCAGGTTAGGGTGTCCAACAAGGTTGGATACCCTAACTTTTATTGATTATCAATACTTTTTTGGGTAAAAAATATTACCTTTGTATTGTCTAATGGTGCAACTTTCTTAGAAACGAAAAGATGGAACTACTAAAGAGGCTTTTTGGCTTTGACGCCAATCAAACCACAATCAAAAAGGAGATTTTAGCGGGAATAACAACATTCCTTACAATGTCTTACATTCTCGCTGTCAACCCGTCAATGTTCAGCCTGCTTGATGGTATGAGTGCGGGTGCGGTGTTTACTGCAACGGCTTTGGCTGCTATTATAGGTTGCCTTGCAATGGCTTTTTGGGGTAAGTTGCCTTTTGGATTGGCTCCGGGTATGGGTCTTAATGCCTTCTTTGTCTATAGTGTCTGTCTTGGTATGGGCTACACTTGGCAGTTTGCTCTTACAGCGGTGCTGATTGAAGGCCTTATTTTTATCCTGCTCACGGCAACCAATGTCCGAGAAGCCATTGTTAACGCCATTCCGCTCTCTCTCCGTAATGCTATAGGTGCGGGTATCGGCCTCTTTATTACCTTTATCGGTTTGAGTAGCGCGGGTGTGGTGGTCAATAACGACGCCACTTTGGTTGCGTTGGGTGATATAACCTCAGGCTCGGCTTTGTTGGCTCTTATTGGTTTGATTATAACGGGCTTTATGTTTATGCGCAATGTGCCGGGAGCAATACTTATCGGCATCTTGGTGACAATGTTGATAGGTATTCCTATGGGTGTTACAGAGTTTAAGGGCGTAATCTCCTACCCTGAGTCTATAAGCTCTATTTTCTGCAAATTTGAGTTTGACAAGATTTTTACGCTCGATATGCTTGTGGTGGTCTTTACCTTCCTCTTTATCGATATGTTCGATACGGTTGGAACACTTGTGGGCGTCTGCATAAAAGCCAATATGGTGGACTCAAAGGGTAATATCTATAGACTTAAGGAGGCGTTTATGGCTGACGCTATTGCAACAACGGCTGGTGCAGTACTCGGAACTTCGACAACCACAACCTATGTCGAGAGTGCTGCGGGTGTTGCTCAGGGTGGTCGCTCGGGCCTTACCGCGTTTGCTGTGGCGGTGTGTTTTGCCGTGGCGCTCCTATTCTCGCCACTCTTTCTCTCGATACCTGCCGCAGCAACAGCTCCGGCGCTTATAATTGTGGGCCTGATGATGATGGAGCCGATAACAAATATACCGTTTGAGGACTTTTCGGAGTCTATTCCGGCATTTGTGTGTGTGGTAATGATGCCGCTCACATACTCCATCTCAAACGGCATTTTGCTCGGAATGATATCTTATGTGTTGATGAATTTGGTGTGCGGAAAGTTCAAAAAGATTACAATACCGATGTACCTTTTGGCTATACTCTTTGCACTTAAATTCCTATTTTTGTAGTCTGTTGGGGTCTGATTTATTGGCGTTTCATAACGATGGTTATGAAACGCTTTTTTGGGTTAAAAACGGCCAAAAAATGGGATGGGTAAAATTGACATAAATAGTTGGTATATTGGCAAATAATTGTTAAATTTGAGCCGTAAAGTGGATATATTAACACAAATAATAATTTTCATTATCTTTGTGTGAATTTATGCACTTATCCGAATAAATATCGGCGTGCAGTATAGTAAGGCGCTACTTCGTTGTAAGTAAGCGGTTGTGAGAGTGAAGATTTAACTTAAAAACTATATTCTATGGCAGAGGTTATAATTATGCCTAAGCAGGGTCAGTCGGTTGAGAGCTGTATTTTGACCGAGATTAAGAAGAAAAAGGGCGATAGTGTCGCTGTGGGTGAGCTGTTGTTTGCCTATGAGACCGACAAGGCTTCGTTTGAGGAGGAGTCAAAGGTTGCCGGTCAGGTGCTTGAGGTCTTTTTTAATGAGGGCGATGAGGTGCCGGTACTCACAAATGTAATGGTTATTGGCGCTCAGGGCGAGAGTGTGGAGCAGTTCCGTCCTGATGGTGCTGTTGCTCAGGTTGCTGCCGAGCCTCAGCAGGAGGATGTGCCTGCGGCTGAAGTTCAGGTTGTATCTGCGCCTGTTGCGACTACGGCTGTTGCGGGTGCTGCTTGTGGTGTGAGTCCGCGTGCGCGTCATTTGGCAGAGCGTGAGGCTATCAACCTATCCACTTTGGCCGGCTCAGGCCCTAATGGTCGCATTATTGAGCGCGATGTTAAGGCGGCTATTGACGGCTCGGCAAAGATGACTCCGCTTGCAAAGGCTATTGCGCGTGAAACGGGTGCTGTTGCCCCTAAGTGCGGTACGGGTCTTGCAGGTGCGGCTCGTGGCGTAGATATGGTGGCGCCACAGAGCGTCGCTCAGGCAGAGGATAGCGTTGTGAAGCCTATATCCAATATGCGCAAGATTATTGCAAGGGCTATGCACGCTTCGCTCCAAAACTCGGCACAGCTTACACACCACCTCAGTGCCGATGCGCGTCGTATTATGGAGTTGCGTAAGGTTGTGAAGGCGGCAATTGAGAAGGGTACGCTCTCGACCAACATCACGCTCAACGATATGGTCTGCTTTGCCGTGATTAAGGCTCTCAAGCAGTTCCCTAATGTCAACGCTCACTTCTTGGGCGACTCTGTTCGCCTGTTCAACAAGGTGCATCTCGGTCTTGCCGTCGATACGGAGCGTGGTCTTATGGTGCCCGTTGCAAAGTGTGCTGACGATATGACTATTGTTCAGTTGGCAGCCCGTCTTAAGGAGTTGGCTTCGGCTTGCCGTAAGGGCTCGGTTGATCCAGACCTGCTCTCAAGCGAGGCGGGAACATTTACTGTTTCCAACTTGGGCAACTATGGCGTTGAGATGTTTACCCCTGTAATCAACCTTCCACAGAGCGCTATTTTGGGCGTAAATACAATCGTTCCTCGCCCTAAGGATATTGGTGGCGGTGTTTATGCGTTTGTGCCTCATATTGGCTTGAGTCTCACATACGACCACCGAGCTTTGGATGGTGGCGAGGCTACACGCTTCCTTAAGCAGATAGCTGTTGAGATTGAAAATCTTGAGTTGGAATTTTAGATATTTAGAGATATGGCAATGTTTGATTTAGCAATTATTGGCGGTGGCCCTGCAGGATATGTAGCGGCTGAGCGTGCAGGCGCAAAGGGTCTGAAGGTCGTTTTGTTTGAGAAGCGCGATTTGGGTGGTGTCTGCCTTAATGAGGGATGTATCCCGACAAAGACCCTGCTCTATAGCGCAAAGGTCTATGATACGGCAGTTCACGGCGATAAGTATGGTGTCTTTGCGGCCGATGCAACCTTTGACTTTGGCAAGATTATGGGTCGCAAGGAGCGCGTAGTGCGTCGTCTGGTTGCGGGCGTGGGTGCAAAGATGAAGGCTCACGGCGTGCAGGTTGTCAAGGGTCAGGCTATGATTGAGGGTCGTAGCGCAGAGGGCGTGAAGATTACCTGCAACGAGGAGGCCTATACAGCAACCAACCTGCTTGTATGCACAGGCTCTGAGGCTTTTGTTCCGCCAATTCCTGGCCTTAAGGAGGCTGGCGATGTGATTATGACCAACCGCGAGGTTTTGGCGCTTAAGGAGCAGCCAAAGAGCATTGTCATCATCGGTGGCGGTGTTATCGGTATGGAGTTCGCGAGCTTCTACAACAGCCTCGGCACTCAGGTTACCGTGGTTGAGATGTTGCCTGAGATTTTGGGTGGCTTGGATGAGGAGTTGAGCGCTATGTTGCGCGGTATCTATGCCAAGAAGGGCGTGGCTTTCAACCTCTCTTGCAAGGTGACTAAGATTGAGGGTAATGTGGTGACTTATGTCGATAGTCAGGACCAGGAGCATACTGTAGAGGGCGAGAAGATACTTGTCAGCGTAGGTCGTCGCCCTGTAACTGCAGGCTTTGGTCTTGAGAGCTTGGGTGTAGAACTTGTTCGCGGAGGCATAAAGGTTGACAACAAGATGCGCACAAATGTTCCGGGCGTATTTGCTGCGGGCGATGTTACGGGCTTCTCGCTTTTGGCTCATACAGCCAGTCGTGAGGGCGAGGTTGTGGTTAACAATCTTACGGGCGTTGAGGATACAATGCGTTACAACGCCATTCCTGGTGTGGTATATACCAACCCTGAGATTAGCGGCGTAGGCCTTACCGAGAAGAGCGCCAAGGAGAAGGGTATCGACTATAAGGTCGCAACTCTGCCAATGGCGTATGCTGGTCGCTTTGTTGCCGAGAATGAGGGTGGCAATGGTGTCTGCAAGGTGCTTGTAGGTGCAAAATATGGCGAGGTGTTGGGCGTGCATATGCTCGGCAACCCTTCAAGCGAGATGATTTATGGCGCTTGTATGGCTATTGAGGCGGAGATGACACTCAAGGAGCTTGAGCAGGTGGTCTTCCCGCATCCAACCGTGTCGGAAATATTTAAGGAGACTCTGTTTGCTCTGTAGTGTAATCAGAGAGCAGGGTAAGTGTTAAAAGAAAACTTAAAAACCAACTAAATATGTCGAAACAACTATTTGTCGATCCTGTTGAGTTGCGCCAAAAGGGCGAGGTTACTTTTGTGCCAATTCCGGTAAATCAATACAGCAAGAGCATTAGCGAGGAGCTTGCTCAGAACAACTTTACAGCCGAGGATTTGAAGCGTATCTATCGCGATATGTTTATCATTCGCGAGTTTGAGACTATGCTCAACCTTGTCAAGACTACGGGCGGATATAACGGCGTTGAGTACAACAACCCGGGTCCGGCACACCTCTCTATGGGTCAGGAGGCTGCCGCTGTAGGTATGGCCTACAACTTGGATACCGATGACTTTATCTTTGGTTCACACCGTAGCCACGGCGAGATTTTGGCTAAGGGTCTGCGCTCAATAGAGATTTTGCCTGAGGATGAACTCAAGAAGGTTATGGAGGAGTTTTGGGGCGGTGCTACATTGGAGGTTGCAAAGCGCGGCTTCAAGGGTGGCTCGACCAAAGATTTGGGTATCTGCTTCTTGCTCTATGGTGCTATGGCGGAGATATTTGCTCGTGTAACGGGCTTCAACAAGGGTTTGGGTGGCAGTATGCACACCTTCTTCACTCCGTTTGGTATCTATCCTAACAACGCCATCGTGGGTGGTAGCGGCAGTATTGCCGTAGGTGCAGCGCTCTACAAGAAGGTTAACCGCAAGAGGGGTATCGTTGTTGCCAACTTGGGTGATGGCGCTCTTGGTCGTGGTCCTGTAATGGAGGGTATGACCTTTGCTTCGATGGATCAGTTCACAAAGCTCTGGGAGGGCGATATGAATGGCGGTCTGCCTGTATTGTTCAGCATTATGAACAACCAGTACGCTATGGGTGGCCAGACTCGCGGTGAGACCGAGGGTTACAACTTTGCAGCGCGCATTGCGGCAGGTTTCAATGTTGACTCTATGCACGCCGAGCGTGTTGACGGTTACAATCCGTTGGCTGTAATTGACGGTTTCCGTCGTAAGAAGGCGTTGCTGGAGCAGAAGAAGGGTCCAGCATTGCTTGACATTGTGACATATCGTTATAGCGGCCACTCGCCGTCAGATGCTTCGACATATCGTACTCCTGAAGAGGTTAAGGCGTGGGAGGATATCGACTGCATAAAGTGCTTTGGCGACAAACTCATCGAGGCTGGCGTGGCAACACAGGCGGAGCTTGACAAGATTGTTGAGGATATGAAGAGCGTAATCTTTGAGATGTATAAACTCTCTATTGACGAGCAGCTCTCTCCTCGTATGGATCTTAAGACCAACAGCGAGCTCTTGGGTCAGATGATGTTCTCAAATGGCAGCGTGGACTCTATGAGCGATGCGCAGCCTGATGTAAATCATCCTATGGATGAAAACCCTCGCGTTAAGCAGTTGGCAAATAAGGAGCGCTTTGCATTTGACAAGGATGGCAAACCATTCTCTAAGATGAAGACTTTCGGTCTGCGTGATGGCCTGTTTGAGGCTATTATTGATCGTTTCTATAAGGATGCGTCGCTTGTGGCATACGGCGAGGAGAACCGCGATTGGGGTGGTGCGTTTGCCGTTTATCGCGGTCTTACCGAGGCTCTGCCATATCATCGCCTCTTTAACTCTCCTATCTCGGAGGCGGCAATTATCGGTACAGCTATCGGTTATGCAATGTGTGGTGGTCGCGTGATACCTGAGATTATGTATTGCGATTTCTTGGGTTGCTGCGGTGACGAGGTGTTTAACCAGTTACCAAAGTGGCAGGCTATGAGTGGTAACATTCTTAAGATGCCTGTCGTTGTTCGCGTATCGGTAGGTAGCAAGTATGGCGCGCAGCACTCGCAGGATTGGACATCGCTCTGTACCCACATCCCTGGTCTGAAGGTTGTGTTCCCTGTAACCCCATACGATGCAAAGGGCTTGATGAATGCCGCTTTGCAGGGCACTGACCCTGTTATCTTCTTTGAGAGCCAGCGCATTTATGACATTGGCGAGCAGTTCCACGAGGGTGGTGTACCAAAGGGCTACTATGAAATTCCTATTGGCGAGCCGGATGTTAAGCGCGAGGGTAGCGATTTGACAATCCTCACTATCGGTGCAACACTCTACCGTGCGCTTAAGGCGGCAGATATGTTCAAGGAGAAGTATGGTATCAGTGCGGAGGTTATCGATGCCCGCTCACTTGTGCCATTTAACTATGAGAAGGTACTCGCCTCTGTTAAGAAGACAGGCAAGATAATCATTGCAGGCGATGCTACAGCCCGTGGCTCGTTCCTCAACGACCTTGCAACCAACATTACCACTATGGCGTTTGATTACCTGGATGCTGCGCCTGTAGTTTTGGGCTCGCGCAACTGGATTACCCCTTGTCACGAGTTGGAGGGTGCATTCTTCCCACAGCCTGAGTGGTTTATTGACGCTTATCACGAGAAGATTGCTCCAATTGCGGGTTATGTAGCTCAGACAAATTTGACCGATGCGGAGATGATTCGCCGCGCAAAGGAGGGAGTATAACAATGAAACCGATTGAGCAACTTGTCGAGATCTCGCGCAAGTATGGCCGAGATAGTCGTTATGTTATTGCGGGAGGTGGCAACACCTCCTACAAGGATAGCGAGCGATTGTGGGTTAAGGCGAGTGGTCACTCGCTCTCAACTATCACCGAGGAGGGATTTGCGGTGCTGGATAGGGCAAAGTTGGATATCATCTCGACCAAAGAGTATAGCGAGGAGTCCTCTCAGCGTGAGGCTGAGGCTACAGAGGATCTTATGGCTGCCTGCATCACTAAGGGTCGCAAACCGTCAGTAGAGAGTGCGCTCCATAACGCTATTAGCGCCCCATTTGTGGTGCATCTGCATCCAACAATGGTTAACGGCTTGATGTCGAGTGTCGATGTTGAGGCCCAAAGCGAGCGTCTGTTTGGCGATAAAGCTCTCTATGTGCCTTACTCTGATCCTGGGTATTTGCTCTACAAGCGTGTCTATGAGAAGATTGGCGACTATGTTGCCAAGCACGGTTGTGAGCCTAAAGTTATCCTGCTGCAAAATCACGGCATCTTTGTCGGTGCCGACACGGTGGAGGAGGTTGAGGCTATCTATGACGATGTCTTTGCTACAATCGAGAGCCAGATAAAGACTCCGCTTCCTACGGGCAAGCGCGAAATAAGTCGTAGCGTGAGCGAGATTGTCCCAGCGCTCCGAATGATTGCCAGCCGCGGTGGAGAGGCAAAGGTCTTGAAGGTGGCAAATAGCGAGCTGATAGAGTGGTTTGCTCAGAGTCAGGAGCATTTCAATAAGGTGTCAGGTCCATTTTCGCCCGATTCGAGCATCTATTGCAACTCAAAGTATATATACCTTGCAGCCGATAGCACCGAGGCGCTTTTAGCTGAGGCTGAACAGAAAATAGAGGCCTATAAGGCGCAGTATGGTCGTGACCCTAAGGTGTTGGTGGTTAAGGGATTGGGTTTGGTGTGCGTTGGCTATAATGCCAAAGAGTGCGCCATAGTTGAGGATGTATATACCGATATGATGAAGATTGCGTGGTATGCGCAGTCGTTTGGTGGCGAACACTCTATGACGGAGGAGCAGATGGTCTTTGTCGATAATTGGGAGTCGCACCGTCCTAACTACAAGCGCGCAATTCCGGGTCGCGTGGAGAATAAAATCTTCATCATCACAGGCGCTGCACAGGGCTTTGGTGAGGGTATGGCTAAGTGTCTTATCACTCAGGGTGCAAATATCGTCGTGGCAGACCTTAACCAGAGTGTCGGAGAGCAGACGGTTGCCAATCTCAATGCTATGGCTAAGGGCAATAGGGCTATTTTTGTCAAGACCGATGTGTCGGATATAGAGAGCCTTAACGAATTGATTTATAACACAGTATGTGCCTTTGGTGGTATAGATGTTTTTATCAGCAATGCGGGTATTGTGCGTGCCGGAGGTCTTGAGGCTATGAGCGTTGAGAACTTTGAACTTGTCACTAAGATAAACTACAACGCCTATTTCTACTGCACAAAGATTGCCAGCCGCGTAATGAAGCTCCAGAACCGATATAATGCGGACAATTGGGGCGACATCATTCAGATTAACTCCAAGAGCGGACTTCGAGGTTCAAAGGCCAACTTTACCTATGCGGGCAGTAAGTTTGGCGGTATTGGTTTGACGCAGTCCTTTGCATTGGAGCTTGCCCCTGAGCGTATTAAGGTCAACTCAATCTGTCCGGGCAATTACTATGACGGTCCACTATGGAGCGACCCTGAGAAGGGTCTGTTTTTGGAGTACCTTAAGGCGGGCAAAATTCCTGGGGCCAAGACCATTGAGGATGTTAAGGAGCACTACCTCTCGCAGTCGCCTATGCGTAAGGGTTGCAATCCTGAGGATGTGTGCAAGGCTGTGTTGTACCTTATCGAGCAGACTTGCGAGACAGGTCAGGCAATACCTATCACGGGCGGTCAAACAATGCTCAATTAATGCATATACTCTTTAGCGATAATAGGGCAGCAGAGCAAAATCTGGCTTTGGAGCAGCAGTTGCTTCGTGGCGCAGAGGATGTTGTGCTGCTCTATATTAATTCCCCTACGGTGGTGGTGGGGCGTAATCAAACTATTGAGGCGGAGGTCGATATGGAGTATTGCCAGGCGCATAATATTGCTGTTGTGCGCCGCAAGTCGGGTGGAGGTGCGGTCTATCACGATGAGGGCAACCTCAACTACGCCATTATTTGCAATGGGGGTGAGCGCCCTTTGGATCGGGATTATACTGCTCCTGTGGTCTATGCCTTGCGTAAAATGGGTGTAGCAGCCACTTCGGGCCCTCGTGGAGAGATTATGGTCGGTGGAGCAAAGGTGTCGGGAAGCGCGTGTATGGTGCATCGCGGGCGTGTTCTCTTTCACGGAACACTACTCTTCGATGCAGATCTGACGGCACTTGAGGCGGCGCTCCGAGGCGATGAGAGTCGTCGTGGCAGGGGCATAAAGTCTGTTCGCAGTACTGTCGCCAATCTTAAGCCTATGCTCTCGGATGTGGCTGATATTGAGGGCTTTATGGAGCGCCTTTGTTCGGCTATGCAAGAATTTTTTTTGCACAGACCTACTTTAGCACCTCCTCATACATAAGGTAGTGGCACTCCTCCATTCCAACCTTTCTATAGACCTCTTGGGCGACACGGTTGCTTTTATCTACATAGAGTCGTACCTGTTCAATGCCCTCTAATGAGGCTAATTCTTTAACTTTGGCATACATTGCGCGAAACAGGCCCTTACCTCGGTGTGCGGGTGCAACATAGACGCTCTGCACCCACCAATACCATTGCGCATTCCAGTCGCTCCATTCGCGTGTAATCATCAGACTACCAACTACTTCGCTCTCTTTGCGGGTCACCAAATAGAGCCCCCTATTGCGGTCGTTCATAGCCTCGGTTACCCCGCGCAATACAGTCTGTGTATCGAGTGTCGTGCCCTCTGACTCCATAGCCATATCTACTTGAAACTGCGCTATAGCCTCAATATCTGCTGCTACGCCGACAGCTATCTGATAGTGGTTTGTGTGCATTGTGTACTTATACTTTTGGGTGTTGTGTTAGGGGGATTACTCCTCAGGGTAAATCATCTTTTTTGTTACTCCGCCATCGACGGTTATGCATTGACCGTTGATAAAGTCGCTTTTAGGGTCACATAGGAATAGGCAGGTATGGGCTATATCCTCTGCGCAACCAACTCTGCCCGATAGGTGAAACTCGTGATCCTCTGCTCGCAAAACCTCATCCTCGTTGACGCTAATCCAACCAGGGGCGATACAGTTCACCGTGATATGATATGGGGCTAATGATACGGCTAAAGCGTGCGTAAGAGACCAAATTCCGCCCTTTGATGCGGCATAGGCTTCAGTTCCCGCCTCGCTTTGCAGATAACGCGTAGAGCAGAGGTTTATGATGCGCCCATAGTGATTTGTAGCGCCCATTTTCTGGCGATGAATAGCCAGGAGTCGCGATGTTATAAATGCCGAGCGTAGATTGGTGTTTATAATTGTCTCGAAATGCTCGACTGTCGTTGCTGTGATAGGCTCAAAGCCACCTATGCCGACATTGTTGACGATAATATCTATGTCGCCCCACTCGTCTAAGAGAGTTTGAACGCACCCCTCTAAAGCCGCCTTGTCGCATACATCAAGCGCGAAAAATTGCGCACCCGTAGCTGAGGCGACCTCCTTACCGCGCTCAATGTCTATGTCGCAAAAGGCCACGCGGTCGCCACCCTTCACAAACGCTTCAACAATAGCACGCCCAATTCCGTGCCCCGCTCCCGTAACAAATACTCGTCGCATATTATTCCTTGTTTTATCTGCCAACTTAAAAAATAATAGAAATCGCACAAAGAGATGCAATATAGGCAATCCATATCACATTCCACATATCGACACCCAACCTGTATCAGCAACAATAACATCGCCCGCTTTTTGCTTTTGTCGAAAACGCTGGGTGCAATTGATATCTCTCATAGAGAACATTTGCCAATTAGTGATAGTAAGTGAAAAGTATCTCCAGATTGTGAATAATTCCACTATCGCTAAAACTAAAACAAAAGTTTTCTTATAACAATAAGTATTAAGCATTATAGCCTGCTATTTTTACAATTGTACCAAGCGACAGGTAACAAATCAAACGGTCGCGAATGGTTGATCCATTGCGTGAAAGAGCCTTTTCGTATAATGCTAACTGTCCACCATATTTGCCGGCATAGAAATCGTCATCCTTGTTGGTAAGTTGTGCTATGCTGCCCTGGTAGGTCTTGTAGTCCACCAAAACAACCCCTTCGGCGGTATGATATACGAGGTCTATTTCGCCAGTTATGATTTGTCCGAGGTCGTTAGTGAACGAGAATGGCAATTCTTGCTCCGTTGAGATTGCTTTGCCATAGGTTTGCTCCATCCAGGCCCAGAACTTCTCGATAGATGTAGCAACTGCCTCAACATCGATATTCACGCCATAGGCCTCAGCCAATTTTCCGACAATGCTTCTATCGCCACTCCAGAGACACATCAGGTGGTGGACAAAGTCGCCAATAGTGCTGTCTCGACCATCCGTTGATGTTGCCGAAATACGCTCTGCAAATGAGCCACATTGCTCAACGCTATACAGTTGCTTGTCGGTCTTAACTTTACTCGGTGATATAAACTTGCTTTTGAACGACTGATGCTCTGTCGGTTGTTTGAGTGTGGTAAATTCTGCTGCCTCCAGTACGACATCCTTCTGTTCTGGGGCAACATAGGTTTCGACGCTATGTTTCCAATTAGCACCACCCCAATTGATAACCGATGCTGCAGCGTGAGAGTTAATGGTATCACAGCCGATTGAGGTCAGCCAATCATCGCCATTTTTAGTGCCATAGGTGGTGAGGATAAGTTGCTCCTTCGGGCGTGTCATACCAACATACATCAGGCGTTTAGCCTCATTGATTGTGGCAAGCTTAATATTTTTAAAGTAACCATTATCCTCGAATCGGTCCAAAATTCCTGAACATATGCCCTTGATTGCAGATGGTATTAGGCGGAGTGATGTGTCCGTGGCTGTGTTGTAAGTCAAGACGCCAAAGTAGGTTTTTTTGGCATCAATAGGCCCATTTTGTAACGAGCAAAGAATGACACAAGGCCACTCCAAACCCTTCGATTTGTGATAAGTCATAACAGATACTCCGTTGTCATCGCCCGGATACTCAATCGGATGCTGCTTAAGATACTCGACAAAACCGACAAGAGTGCTGCTCATACCTAAATTGGCGCATATACCTTCGTATGTTGCAGCCTTTGTCTCAAGGGCCGAGCAATAGTTGTATGCTGGTGCTGCAGGGTCAATTCGCTTAATGAGGTCGGCGAGGTTCAACTCCACAACGATAGTCTCGATGGCCGCACTGACGCTCTGATTGCCGATAGCCTTTCGAATGTTTGAGATACGATTTATAATATCCACATCAGAAAGCCAATCTTTGCCCTTTTTCTCAGACTCAATATTTTGCAACCTATTGGTTAAAAGATTAGATATAGAGCAGCCTTCCTCAACGCGATTTGCTATAACAGCTTTGGAAAGTTCATTATCGCCTCGCGCAGCAAATGATACAACAGCGTGGATAAATGATGAGATTATATCATCATTCTCATCCTCATTTGCTTCTCGCTCCCAACGAGCATTATAGGCTATGCCTAACTCTTTAAGTGCGTTGGCACATCCCTTTACACCATATTTATCCTTATACAATACGGCTATCTGATTGGCGCTATATCCTCCTTTAATTTGTTCTGCAATTAACCTCGCAGTAATATTGTAACTATTCTCTAATTTATTTGCATCGAGATGGATGTGTATTAACTCCCGCTCCTTTGGTGCAGGAGGATCGCTTTCCTTTCGCTCGGGCATATCAAGTTTGATAAGACCTTTGGGAAGTTGTCCATTAAAGACCTTTTCGCAGAAAATGTTATTTACGAGGTTTACTATAGTCTCGTTCGAGCGCCAACAATGCTTCAAACTATCAAGTTTGTTACCATCGTTTTCTTGTTCAACCTCTTCGATAATCGATTTGATCAACTCGGTATTTGTGCCTCGGAAACCATAGATAGCCTGCTTGATATCGCCAACCCAAACGCTCTGCTCCATAAGCTCCGAAAGACGCACGAAGGACTTCACCTGCAACGGTGAACAATCCTGGAACTCATCGATTAGAGCTACTTTGTATCGACTTTGGATATCGGCTACAACCTCCTCTTTTTGGAGCAATTCATCAAATTTTTGCAGCAAGTCCTGATAGTCCAATAAGCAACGCTTGCGCTTGAACTCCTCATACTCCTTTTCCCACTGAATTGCCAAGCGGAATATAGTGTCGATGTAGCTCTCTATGATGTTTTTTACCTGCACAGATCGTGGTGCTTGGTCTGCCAACTCAGCTGCAAACGCTATTCCATCAGCATACTTTGCCTTTATGCTCTTATTGGTTATAGCCACTATTTCAGAGGCCAATCCCAATATTGAGGCAATAGGTTTAGCTTCGTTGCTTATACCACTATAGGCTCTGATGGCTGGCATTTTAGGCTCAATCTTTTTTTCTCTATTGGTTTTAGGAAGAGCATCGTCGGCCAAAATAGTCTCCGCCAACTGCCTTAGCTCAAAAATTTTGTCATCACCAATATCAAAGAGGTCGCAAAAACCGACAACCTCGTTTATAAGTTTCTTGCTCTCTTCCTTTGCCTCTTCGAGTTGTGACTCGCTAATACAAAGCTCAACAGTCTTGTCGATGATGTTTTTAAGGTCACTTTTCCAGAAATCAGGATCGGGAACAGAAATGTTGTTAACGGATTTTTTTAGATTGAATGATTTGAATACATTGTCAAACAGATCCATATCCACCTCGGTCGGAAGCGATGCCAATGACCGTGAAACACAAAAATTCTTACCCTCGTCATCCATAATCGACACATTTGCACTGATGCCAAGCAGATACCAATAACGAGATACAAACTGGTAGGCTATTGAGTGAATAGTACCTATAGCTGCATTATCTATATTCATAGCGGCCTCATAGAGTCCCTTCGAATAGAGGGTAGAGCGCACCTTCTCGCGAAGCTCTTTTGCGGCAGCCTCGGTAAAGGTTGTAAGAATAATCTCCTCGGCCTTACACATTTTCTCGGAAATCATACGGGCAATATCCTGTGTCAGGCGATATGTTTTGCCACTACCGGCACCTGCGCTTACAAATGTTGTATTCTTCATACTATTTCAAATTCTTATAACCTTTATCAAATTTGTCGTTGCTATATTTCTTGTCGTAGATAGACAATGGGAATAAATCTTTATCGGCTTCTTGTTCCGCATACTCTCCTGTACCGACCTTGCAGCCCTCTATTCGCTCAATTTTGCCGGCCTTGAGTTGCTCCCAACGCAATCGGTAGCTATTAGCCGCCTCTCTCATAACATTAGAATCGGCTCTTTCGGGCTTCAATGTGAGAGCATCGATATCATCAAACTTGTCTGCCGTTAAGATGGTTACATCTGGGAGCAAAACATAGGCTACACGGACATTGGTATCCTCGCCAAACTCCTGCTTTACCATATGGCGATAGAACTCCAATTGCAAAGCGCGATTCTCCTCAACCTCTGCTTTCTGCCACTTGCCTGAACTGTACTTGAAGTCGAAGATAACCTTACCCCCTTTATCATCTCGGAGCAGCATATCTGCACGGGAACCAAGTGTTACACCATCACCTGCCTCAGTCCATTTTGCCTGTTTGAACTCATACTCACAAGCATATACAGTCAAACCGTTGTTAATGATAGTTTCAGCCAACTTGTCTAATGCCTCTTGCATCTTACTCTTAAGGCGTCGTAAATCAATTGCATACTCTGGTAATCGGAGCAACAATCCCTTCTCATTTACAGACTCCTCGAAGATGGTCTCGTATTCCGCTTTGTAGTAGTTGCAAGCTTCTTTGATTGGTCTGCCATCAAATACTTTCTCTATAATCAGGTGGGCCACATTACCGAGCGTTCTATTCAGGTCTTGGGCAGACGGCATAACCTGATCATCAAGTTTCGCACATCTCTCGCATACATAGGTAAATGGATGCTGAATAAGATTGCTGAGACTTGAATAACTCTCGGCTTGCTTTGCTTCGTCCTCGTAACGCTCGTGTCGCTCTTTTAGCGTCACCTCCTTATCAAGTTCAATCAATATCGGATTATCGCTTTGGTTGAAAACTTGACGGTCTGTAGTTGTGTACTCATCCGATAGAGACTTGTGTTGCGCAATGCTTTCAAATCCACCCTTGATACGCTCATTGAGTTGCAAAACGAGTGGATGGCGAGCGACCTTTGAACCATTGCTCTTCTCCGCCTCAATAATGGTTAGGCTCTTGGTGTTGAGCAGGAGTCGTTGCATCGCAGCTTGGTTTATCAAAGTGTGCTGTGCGCGACTATACGGCATTGCACCAGCAGCCTCAACCTCTGTATACTCAGAGTTGTTGAGCATCTCAAATGGATATGCCACGACTCCGCCATCTTCAGCAGGGAACCAAACAACGCTCTCTGCCACATCGTGGATATCTCCCATAGTCGCAATTGTCGTATGGCTACTAACCTCTGCTACATACTGCCCATATGCGCTTGGTTGTGCGATATTCTTACACCACAATTGCAAATCGAGGAATGTTAAACCTTCAGGAGCATTTCCGAGCATCTTGATAAGCGTTGTGCAGTAACTCTCAATAGAGACAATCTGCTCCCTAACGATAGCTTCATATGGAAACTCCTTCATAGCGAGCAACTTTGTCGCCCATTTGCACAGATTATCGTTGAAAGATTTTACACGCTCAATATCTACGATATCACTTTGAGGGATAGGCAGGAAGAGGTCAATATGCTTTGCATATTCATTGCGCTCTTTCTCGTCTTCAACGGATTCTAAATATTCATCCCGGGCTTTATTCCACTCTGCATTATTTATACCGCCTGATTCAACCAGAACATTACACAATTTTTGGCGCAATTTAGCCTTTATCGGATTGATTGGCAGATTCAGCCACTCAATAATACGACGGATGTTGAGAGGGTACTCAAACAGTCCATTACCAAGCGTAAACAATTGAACGACCTGTGGGGAACTTGCTGCCATAGATGAACCAATAGTTGGCCTGCCGAGTAAGTGTAGGGTATTGTCAAAACGCTTTGGCTTTGAGCAGAAATATGCAGCCGAGTGGTTGATAGGCTCAGTGGCCACATAACGCAGTGCGTCATCCTCATCTGCGAATGAGATATATCGGAGCGTGTTATCGCCCTTGTCGAGGAGAATCTTATCCTGCGATTTGTTGATGATAGCCTCCTGAACTTTTGCCAGATTGCCAACCGCACAAGGTTTGCTAACTGCGCAATACTCAACCTCAACGCCAAACTCCTGTTGCTTTGCAAGTATGTGGGCGATATGTGGTTTTATCTCCTGCTCATCACAAGTTACAACCATCTTAATCCCGTCGGGAAGGATTCTACCTGCCGATGCAGTTTGAATGAGCAGATTCCAATAGTCCGCCTCGCCTTTTGGCATATCAACCGGCTCAACATCGCGAAGAAGCGATAACTTAAAGCTATTGCCGGCATAAGACTCTACACTCCAACCTACCTCAACTAAAGCATCTCGCCAGCAGAGAATCGTGCGACTCATTCCGGCAGAGTCCGTCTTAAACGACTCGTAGAATGGTGACGAGGTGCCTACTTTACCCAGTATTGATGCGTGATAGTGCGCCACGCGCTCCTCGTTAGCGACAGGTCGATATGGCACACCTGCATAAAACAAAAGACGCTGCAATAGCTGTACATCGCCACAATAAATATTGCCAACATCAACACTTTTATTACTCTTTCGATAAGGCGTAGTTGAATACGCTGGGTTATAGTAGATTGTCATAGTTCTTTTATATTGTTCTGATTATTACACTCCCACCACATTGAGGATAATAGTATTAGCACAGGATGGGCTCTTTCTCATCAATGCAGCATTATCCGCGCTTGCAAATCGCCCCTTCGCCATAATCACAATGCTTGCCGTTGTACTGCCTTGACAATACTTATTAATCGTTTAATTTCTCTGCCAATTCATCCAAAGCTGGCTTCATCACCTCGTTGTACATCTCTGGAAAAAGCCTTATATAATACTCTTGGCTGACACATCGCACAAAGACCGTATCAAACATTGATTCTGTATTATCGAGAGCATTCACAATGTTTTTCGAAGCTTTTGCTCTCAAAGATAGCGATTTTTTATGAAAATCGGTGCGCGCATTTTGTAAAAGATGCCAATATTGGCAAGCAATCTCCATTGGGAACTCATTGATGATTTGCCCATCTATCTGAGTCGGCCAGTCTGCTGTGTTTGGGCGATAGTACTTATCGCCCAAATCTTCCCAGCATACAGTAGAGTAATCGAAGTAGCAGGATACAGACTTTATAAACTCAGTTTTCGCATTTGTGGAACAGCTTGTCAGAATTAATATTGCAACTGCGTACATCAACCTTTTCATATCTGCCGACCTGCTTTATTACTCCATAACCTCATATGAGGCATTCTGCTCTTGCTTTGCTTGGCGGAACTTCTCCTGCATTGTAGGATTGCCATAAGTCAGTTTTCTGATTGTCAACTCTTCGGCTTTATCGTTTGCAAGTCGCAAGTTGTACTCCGAGCCGAGCAACGCACTCTTAATCTTTTGGAGATGGTCGATAGACTTATCAATCTCCGAGATTGCTGTTTGGAACTTCTCGCTGGCCAGACGGTAATTCTTGCCGAACTTATCTTTGAACTCTGCGAGTTTGTCCTCGAAACCGGTAATATCGATAGATTGTCGGCGAGCAGCCTCTAACTCCACTTTGTAGTCAACATTCTTCTTGGCAGCCTGTGACAACAGAGTGATGATAGGGATGAAGAACTGAGGGCGAACAACATACATCTTCTCGTATCGATGCGACATATTTACTATGCCCTGATTGTACAATTCGTTATCGCTCTCCAATGTAGAGACCAAAATTGCATACTCGCAACCCTTCTTGCGGCGGTCTTTATCCAACTTGTCGAGGAAGTCCACATTCTTCTTCTTTGTTTTAGACTCGTCTGCCTCATTTTTCATCTCGAACATTATCGAAATATACTCAACGCCACCAACAAAATCGCGGAAGATGAAATCACCCTTTGTGCCGTCAGCTATAGTGTTATCCTTATCAAAGTAGACCTCCGGCATATAAGGGCGGAGAGATTGCTCGAAGTCAATAGCACAATGTTCTTCCAGCGTCTCGCCCAGCATCTTTGTAGATTGCTTAGCCTTCATATCGCGGTAGAAGGCAATCTGCTCCTCTGCATAACGCATATGATTCTTGTGCTGCTCCTCGCTGTCGCGCAACTTGTTTTCGTATTGCTCCTTAATAGCCTTTTCACGGCTTTCAGCCTCGCGTTTCTCGCTTGAAATAGTGTTTTGAAGTGTAGCAATAGTCTGCTCTTTTGCAAACATCTCGTCCTTTATGCGGTTTTGCTCCTCTAAAAGAGCTGAACGGAGCTGCAAATCAGCGCCTTCGAGTTTTGCGTTAAGTTGAGCAATCTTGCCATCACGCTCACTAATAGTGACTCTCTGCTGTGCTAATTCGCGTTCGTAATCCTCTTTGCAGTGTAATTTTACATTCTCTAACTTTTCGTCAAAGCGAGCGCTGATCTCCTCGATGCGACGAGCGAGCGCAGCCTCAAACTCGGCATCTCTGATCTGCTTTACGATTGATTCATAGTTGGTATGGTCAATTGTGAATGCGGTGTGACACTGTGGGCAAATTACTTCTTTCATATCTCTTTTGTTTACTTGTTAACACTCTAATTTATTGTTGCTTATTTGAGCAGAGGCTAAATGTGGGCTTTGAACTTAAAAGCTGTCCATCCTCAATGCTTAAATAATGTAGCCAACTATTCCGTGCATATTGTTAAACACCTCGGGATGCTGTTCGCGTACCTTCTGAGCATCAGCTCTTATTTCGTCCATAGTTATGGTATATGGGTCACTTACCTCGTAGCTACAGTCGTAGCAGAAATTGTAGTCAACACCACGGGTCACCACTTCAAACAAGTTTTTGTCTGCATACCTTAGACTATTTATGGTCAGGTCCTTGTTCTCAAGATGCAATGCAAGCAAGCGTACATAGGTCTCATCCTCGAGATGAAGTTTTACCTCGCCTGATGTTACACCCTTGTCTGTTATCTTATGATATGCAAAGGTGTATGTATAGTTTTTATTGTCCAAATCTAAGCCTATTACCTCCGAACCATAAATCATATCGCGCAAGGTATCCTCATCGAACACCTCGTCAAGGTGGTTGTAGAACTCGTCCTTACCATATTTTTCGCGCAATGCAAGGAGTTGTGTCATCTCCTCATCCGAGAATGATTGCAGATCGCACCAACCATCTGCTGGACAGCAGTCTGAAATGCTACGAATCTCGTAGTGAGGTGTACGCTCCTTAGTTGCCAAGTAGTTCTGTGCCAAAGTGATGAAAGTAGGATTGATTGTTGCCATAATATTAAAGGTATTAAAAGTTAATGTTCGTTCTTTTCTCTTGATGGTGCAAAAGTATATACTGTGTGCGAATTCTATGTTCGTAATCAGGTAAAATT
The DNA here is from genome assembly GCA_017383345.1 of Alistipes sp. GTDB lineage: Bacteria > Bacteroidota > Bacteroidia > Bacteroidales > Rikenellaceae > Alistipes. The sequence goes on from JAFNYE010000223.1 coordinate 24,267, forward strand.
GTATCTATTTGAAATCGCAACCGGCTGCGGATATAGGTTGCGAACTCTTTTAGTTGTCTTGCACCGTAATTTATGTGATAGTTAGGACATTTCGGATGAATCGTTTTATTTTCGGGTGCAAAGGTAAGTAATGGATGCGAATTCTATGTTCGCAAAATGATTAAGAAGTTAGAAAAAATAATTATCTTTGATGCGAACATAGAATGCGTAGTTGTGGATTATCTTTGCAACAAAAATAGCAAAAAACACTAAAACTTATATAATATGGTAAAGAAGAACGCTATTATGCGATACAAGATCTTGGACAGCTTGCTGTCCAACAGAAATCGCTATTACTCAATCTCGGAACTTTTAGAAAAGGTTAACGAGGCATTGGAACTTGACGGTATGGAACCGGTATCTCGCCGCTGTATCGAGAAAGATCTTAACACCCTGGAGTGCGCTCCATACGAAGCAGTAATAGAGCGCGTATGGTATCACGGTAAAAAATGTATTCGATATGCAGAAGAGGGCTTTTCTATCTTCACAAAGAAACTCACCGAAGAGGAGGAGAATCTGCTCTCAGAGGTGCTCAATACAATCGGTCAGTTTGATGGCCTGGACACTTTCGAGTGGCTCGATAGCCTGAAGAAGCGCCTGGATATCAAGGAGCACCGACGAATTATACTATTCGATAGTAATCCATATTTAACAGGAAAGAAACTTATCGGCACACTGTTCACAGCAATTTCAAACAAGTGTGTGATATCATTGAAGTACCACTCATTTAAGAATTCTGAAGCAAACAGGTATGTCGTAAATCCGTACCTACTGAAAGAATATAATAACCGTTGGTTTTTAATAGCTGGATATAAAGATGGCACAATACGCAATTTTGCTTTAGATCGCATTGAGGGGTTTGAGATTATGTCTGCATTGGAGTATATCGAACCCGATGAAGATATGGAATCTCGGTTCGATGACATTGTAGGCGTTACCCTACTTAATGATATGCCTACAGAAGACATTCTTTTATGGGTTAACGAAGAGGGATACCAGTATGTCAAAACCAAGCCTCTGCACGGGTCTCAGCGAGATGTCAAAGGCGAGGAAGACAAAATGGTTCGTGAGAAGTACCCAGCATTGCAGGGTGGTCGTTTTTTCAGGTTGCAGTGCATCTTGAATTACGAACTCAAGCAATTGCTAATGTCAAAGATGGATCAACTCGTAGTGTTGGAACCTGCGACATTGAAGGATGATTTAGTTGACCGCATAAAGAGGTTGAACTCGCTTTATAGCAGCATTTAACTCATAACAAAAATTCATATATGAACGACTCGAATTTTTGCATAGCAGCATTGCTACTACAGCAGGCATTGAACGATGGTGGTGAGCACGATATTCCGTGCAAGTAAACTGTTTCATGCGAAAAATCTCCTTTATATG
>JAFNYE010000224.1 GCA_017383345.1 Alistipes sp.
CAGCCTCGAGGAGCACCTTCTCCAAGAGCTTGTCAAGGTTAAGACCCTGCTTTGCCGATACATCCTGACTCTGGTACTTACCGCCCCAATCCTCAACGAGGAAGTTCATACCGGCAAGCTGCTCCTTAATGCGCTCAACATTTGCAGCAGGCTTATCAATCTTGTTGATTGCAAATACCATAGGTACACCTGCCGCCTGAGCGTGGTTGATAGCCTCGATAGTCTGAGGCATCACGCTGTCGTCAGCCGCAACGATGATAATTGCAACATCGGTAATCTTCGCACCGCGAGCACGCATAGCTGTAAACGCCTCGTGACCCGGAGTATCGAGGAAGGTAATCTTCTGGCCGTTCAACTCTACCGAGTATGCACCGATGTGCTGTGTAATACCGCCGGCCTCGCCTGCGATGACATTGGTCTTACGAATGTTGTCAAGCAACGATGTCTTACCGTGGTCAACATGGCCCATTACGGTTACAATCGGTGGGCGTGGCAACAAATCCTCAGCCTCGTCAATCTCCTCGTCGCCGATAGCCTCCTGAATCTCTACCGATACGAACTCTGTTGTGAAGCCGAACTCCTCGGCAACAACTACCAAGGCCTCAGCATCAAGGCGCTGGTTGATAGATACCATAAGGCCGAGGTTCATACAAGCCGAGATAACCTCCATAGGGTTAACATTCATCATTGTAGCAAGCTCGCTGACGGTTACAAATTCAGTAACCTTCAGTACCTTGCGCTCCATCTCCTCGCGCTCAACAGCCTCGTTCATACGCTCACGAACCTCATCGCGCTTCTCCTTACGATACTTAGCACCCTTATTTTTGGCACCCTTTGCAGTGAGGCGAGCCAAGGTGTCCTTTACCTGCTTTGAAACCTCCTCGTCTGATACCTCAGGGCGAACAACAGGCTTTGGCTGTGGCTTCTGGTGCTTATTCTTCTTGCCACCACCCTGCTGAGGCTGCTGACGGGTTACATCAACCTTCTCCTTGTCAATCTTCTTGCGACGCTTGCCACCGGGAACCATACCTGTTACATCCATCTTACCCAAAATCTGCGGACCTGCAAGAGTCGGGGTCTGGGTCTGGTGGTGGTTGGACTCAACCTTAGGCTCAACCTTTGGTTGTGGTTTTGGCTCTGCCTTAGGTTGCTCTATCTGCACTTTTGGCTGCTCAGGCTGCGGTTTTGGCTGTGGCTCAACCTTAGGCTGAGTCTGAGCCTTAACCTCCACCTTTGGCTCTGGTTTTGGCTCAGGCTTAGGGGTTGGTTTTACAATGTTGCCCTTCTTGTCAAGCTCTACGCGGCCAAGGATGCGCGGTTGCTGTGCAATCTCGTCTTTAACCTCAATGGTGCGCTTAGGGGCCTGCTTAGGCTCCTCAATAGAGACAGTCTCCTGCTTTGAGGCGATTTTCTCTCTGACGCTGTCGCGAGCAGATGTAGAGGAGCGGTTTGTACCGAACTCCTTCTCTGCCAATGCGTACGCTTCAGGACTGATAAGGGTGTTTGGGGAGTTGTCCACCGAAATGCCCTTCTTGTTGAGGAAGTCGGTAAGTGTTGTTACACCAACCTTAAACTCCTTAGCAACGCGAATGAGGCGTAATTTTTTGTTGTCGTTCTCCATTATGTTATTCTTTTTTATTTGACAATGTTTTTAGCTGTTGCATTTTATCCTGCAACAAAGGATTGGCAGAACGAATTACTCCTCACTGCTCTCACTCTGCTCAAGCTCTCTTGTCAGAATAGCGATAACCTCCTCAGCCTGCTCTACCTCAAGGTCTGCACGCTCGGCAATCTCCTCTGCTGTCAAAGCGATGATAGCCTTAGCGCGATCCAAGCCTGCCTCGGTGAGTGCTGATATAATCCAGCCCTCAATAACATCGCTGAATTCGTTGATAGGGAAGTCTCCACCCTCAATGTTGCGGTAAACATCGATGTTATAACCGGTGAGCATCTTAGAGAGGCGAATGTTCAAACCGCCCTTACCGATAGCGAGTGATACCTGATCTGGGTCGAGGTAAACCGATGCTGTCATACGCTCCTCATCAACGATAATCTCGGTAGTCTTAGCCGGGTTGAGTGAGCGCTGAATGAGCAACTGTGTGTTGTTGGTGTAGTTGATAACATCGATATTCTCGTTGTGCAACTCCTTAACGATGGTGTAGATGCGTGAGCCCTTCATACCTACGCAAGAGCCTACAGGGTCGATGCGGTCGTCATAAGACTCAACGGCTACCTTTGCACGCTCGCCAGGGATGCGGGCAATCTTCTTAATGGTGATAAGACCGTCGTAAATCTCTGGCACCTCAGCCTCGAAAAGACGCTCGAGGAACTGGTTTGCAGTACGAGAGAGGATAATCTTTGGCTGGTTGTTGTTCATCTCCACGCTCTTAACGATAGCCTTGAGGGTGTCGCCCTTGTGGTAGAACTCGCCAGGGATCTGCTCGATGCGTGGGAGGATAAGCTCGTTGTCCTCGTCATCAAGGATGATAACCTCGCGACGACCTACCGAGTAAATCTCGCCTGAGATAATCTCGCCTACGCGGTCGCGGTACTTCTCAAAAAGGGTAGCCTTCTCAAAGTCGAGAATGCGTGATGCAAGGTTCTGACGCAACGAAAGAACGGCGCGACGGCCGAAAGAGTCGAAGCCGATAGAGTCGGTGTACTCCTCGCCAATCTCGTAAGAAGGGTCGATAGCCTGAATTTGTGAGAATGGAATCTCGCGAACCTCATCCTCAAACTCCTCGTCGGCAACAACTACACGGGTACGCCAAATTTCAAGGTCACCCTTGTCGGCATTGATGATAACCTCAAAGTTCTCATCTGTGCCATACTGCTTCTGAAGGGCGTGGCGGAATACATCCTCCAAAACACCAATCATTGTTGACTTGTCGATGCTCTTCAGCTCCTTGAACTCTGCAAAGTTGCTGATAAGATTTAAGTTGTTCATTGTTTTTGCTTTTTATTTTATTTGTAATCTAAATATTCTTTTGCTGTCTTGATATCCTCGAAGGCAATCTTACGAACAATGTGCTGCAACTCCTTGCGTTTCTTGCCCTCAACGGCAACCTTCTCGTCGTAAGAGATTGTAATGCCCTCTATTGTCGCCTCGTCAAGAGTACCCAAAATCTTGACGCCATCCTTGAGTAGTACCTCAATTGCAGAGCCCTCAATCTTCTTGTACTGGCGCAATAATTTGAGCGGTTCGCCAATGCCTGCCGATGCAACCATAAGTGAAAAATCCTCTACATCTCTGTCAAAAACTGCATCTACAGCACGCGAAACAGCCACGCAAGTGTCAATAGACACTCTGCTGTCAGCATCCAAAATGAGCGAAATCTCATTTGATGGGGTAGAGGTGCACTCTACAACAAATACATCGCTGCCCTCAAGATGCTGCTCTACTACCTCTATTAACTTGTTGATATCCATTGCGTTATATGATTTTTTATTTGTCTTATGGTACAAAAGAAGGGGACTTCTCGTCCCCTTTCGCTCCTTCACACCACAAAAGTAGTGTATTAAATTGAAAAAAACAAATATTTCTTTAGAAATATTAATGTTTTGTCGTGATAGCGGCAGTAGCTGCACCACTCTGATGACAAAACGGTACACGGATTGAGCGGTGTGCAATGTTTGACAATAAAAAAGCGACGCCGTTGTGTTTAATACCGTCGATTGTAAGGGTTACATTCTCTTTGATATTAGAGTCGAAGGTAACCTTAGCTTTTGAGCCGCAAAAGATTGAAGCACAAGAGGTTGCAGATCGCTCTACAACAATGCAAAGTTAGAAAATAGTTTTATAAAATGCAACAAAAAGGGTCGTCAAACGACGACCCAAGTAACCAACGGTCAATAGCTAATAGCCAAAGATACATTGTTATTTCATTAGAGTTTGTTTTAAGGTTGTTTTCGAGGTTTTTTATTGCTAAAAAGAACGAAGAAAAACATCCTTGCTACAACCTCTTACATCATACCGCCCATACCGCCGGCAGGCATTGCAGGCATTGGGTTTTCAGATGGCTTTTCAGCCAATACGCACTCGGTTGTCAGGAACATCGATGCGATAGAGGCTGCGTTCTCAAGAGCTACGCGTGACACCTTTGTGGGGTCGATAATACCCGCTGCAAGCATATCCTCAAATCGGTCATCGCGAGCGTTGTAACCGAAGTTGCCCTCGCTCTCGCGTACCTTATTAACTACTACCGAGCCCTCGCCACCTGCGTTGGCAACGATCTGACGAAGCGGCTCCTCAATAGCACGCTTAACAATCTGGATACCTGTGGTCTGGTCGTCATTCTCGCCCTTAAGACCCTCAAGTTTTGCAGTTGCGCGGATATATGCCACGCCACCACCCGGAACGATACCCTCCTCAACAGCTGCGCGGGTTGCAGCAAGAGCGTCATCTACGCGGTCTTTCTTCTCCTTCATCTCAACCTCGGTTGCTGCACCTACATATAGAACAGCTACACCGCCGGCGAGCTTTGCAAGGCGCTCCTGGAGTTTCTCGCGGTCGTAATCCGACTTAGAGACCTCAATTGAGGCGCGAATCATAGCTACGCGGTCAGCGATAGCCTGCTTGTCGCCACAGCCATCGACGATAGTTGTGTTCTCCTTAGTCAAGGTAACCTTCTCAGCGCATCCAAGCATTGCGAGGGTTGCCTCCTCAATCTTCATACCCTTATCCGATGAGATAACGGTAGCACCTGTGAGGGTTGCAATATCCTCGAGCATCTCCTTGCGGCGGTCACCAAAGCCAGGAGCCTTACAAGCAGCAATCTTGAGTGAGCCACGAAGGCGGTTTACAACCAATGCAGAGAGCGCATCACCGTCAACATCCTCAGCAATGATAAGCAATGCACGACCCGACTGAGCAACAGGCTCGAGTACACCCATAAGCTCCTTCATTGTCGAAATCTTCTTGTCTGCAATAAGAATATATGGCTTATCAAGCTCTGCGAGCATCTTCTCGGTGTCGGTCATAAAATATGGAGAGATATAGCCGCGGTCAAACTGCATACCCTCAACAACCTCTACATGTGTCTCGGTGCCCTTTGCCTCCTCTACGGTAATAACACCCTCGTTGTTAACCTTAGCCATAGCCTCGGCAATAAGCTTACCGATAGTGTTGTCGTTGTTGGCTGAAATGGTCGCTACCTGCTCAATTTTGGCGTTGTCCGAACCAACCTCCTGCGACTGCTCGCGCAGTGATGCTACAACAGTAGTTACAGCCTTGTCGATACCGCGCTTTATATCCATAGGGTTTGCACCAGCGGTTACATTCTTAAGACCTACGCCGATAATGGCCTGTGCAAGAACGGTTGCTGTTGTTGTACCGTCACCGGCATCGTCGTTAGTCTTTGATGCAACCTCGCGTACCATCTGCGCACCCATATTTGCAAAAGAGTCCTCCAACTCTACCGCCTTTGCAACAGTAACACCATCCTTAGTTACCTGTGGCGCTCCAAACTTTCTATCAATAATCACATTTCTACCCTTAGGGCCTAATGTAACCTTTACCGCATTTGCCAATGCATCTACGCCCTCCTTCAAAAGGTCGCGTGCTTCAATATTGTATTTAATTTCTTTTGCCATAATTGTTGTTCTTTAATTTTGGTTTCGATTTTATGCGGTTTTTACTGCCTTCCTCTTGCCTCTAAAATCCTCACATACGCTTGGTATGCTGCGGTTTTATCGTCTGCGAGAGCCTCATAAAATTCCGCCTAAAATCAAAACTTGTTTCTGTTTGTTTGATACTTTTTACACTACTCCACAACCGCGAGAATTTCCGACTGCTTCATAATGATGTAGGTTGTGCCCTCGTGGTTAATCTCGGTGCCTGAGTATTTGCCGTAGAGGACCTGGTCGCCCTCTTTAACCTCCATTGCTACATCTTTGGTGCCTGGGCCTGCTGCGATAACTTTGCCTGCAAGCGGCTTCTCTTTGGCTGTGTCCGGAATAATAAGACCACCGGCGGTCATCTGCTCTGCCGGATTAGGCAAAATCAGAACTCTGTCAGATAATGGTTTAATCATAGTTTTATACTTTTTTGGTTAAAATTTCTGTTTGTTGTGTTGTTGTTCAAGAGCTATGCCAAAATAATTTTGGGCGTAACTTTGGCAGAACTATTGACAATTTGTCACAAAATTAGTAATTTTGTTCTAAAAGTGTGACATTATGATAAGGTTATTTTTATTGCTGCTTTTTAGTGCAATCATATCTACAGCTCAGGCTCAATATCCGACAGTAGAACACTACTCACGACTTAAGCCCCATCCGCGACTTATCTTGCGCAGTGATGATGTCGCTCGGCTTAAGCAAGCGGTTGATACCTCACCTCAAATGGCGCGTCTTGATAACTATATTCTTACCCGTGCTGATAAAGAGATTGAAAAGCCCGTGGCGGTCTATAAGAAGCAGGGTAAGCGACTGCTTTCAGTTTCGCGACAGGTGCTCGAAAGGGTGCTGATGTGGAGTTATGCCTATCTTGTGACAGATGACAAGTCTTATGCTCAACGCGCTGAAAAAGAGATGCTTGCCTCTGCTGCGTTTGAAAATTGGAACCCGTCTCATTTTCTCGATGTAGCCGAGATGACCACGGCGCTTGCGTTGGGCTACGATTGGCTCTACGATGCACTCTCGGAGCAGGCTCGTGAGGTTATTGCTCAAGCAATTTTGCAAAAGGGTATTTTGGGCGCAGAAAATGAGCGCCAAATGTGGTTTTATAAAAGCAATCACAACTGGAACCAGGTGTGTAATTGCGGTATGGTTTTGGGTGCTTTGGCTATTGCTGAACGAGAGCCTGAATTGGCTGCCAAAATGGTTGAAAAGTCGCTTTTGTCAAATGGCGGTGTTATGAAAACATACGCTCCCGATGGTGTCTATTATGAGGGTAGCGGATATTGGAGTTATGGTACTTGGTTTGAGGTGGTTATGATTGAAGCTCTGCGTAGTGCGTTGGGACATAGTTTTGATTTGGAAAAGAGTGAAGGTTTTCTGCAATCTGCTGATTTTGTTAACTTTATGACCGCTCCGTCGGGTAGAACTTTCAACTACTCCGATTGTGGGTCGAGTATTAAAAAGAGTCAAAATCCGCTACTTGGATGGTTTGCTGCTGAGCGAGGTGATATGGGTTGTATCTATGATGATTTTCGTAGTCTTGAGAGTGGTGAAATTCGTATCGAGGAGCGAAGGATGTTGCCTATAGGAATGTTCTTTTTGTCGCGTTGTAATCTTGCTGCTTTAGCTGCGCCGTTATCTAATATTTATATTGGTCAAGGTGAACAGCCTATCTATATTTATCGCGGTGGTTGGCAGACAAAAAACGACACCTATTTGGCAACCAAAGGTGGTTCGGCTTCACTCAATCACGGCCATATGGATGCGGGTAGCTTTGTGTATGAAAAAGATGGTGTTCGTTGGAGTATAGATTTGGGAATGCAAAACTACTATTCGCTTGAAAGTAAGGGTGTTAAGTTGTGGGATAGAAAACAAAATTCGCAGCGCTGGGATGTATATCGCCTCTCGGCAGAGCCGCACTCAACGCTTACAATAAAAGGAGAGAAACATATTGTTGACGCCCGCGTAACAATGGTCAATACCTTTGAAAATGAGAAAAAGTGGGGTGTGACCTACGATATGACTGAGCTCTTTGAGCCGTTAACGAAGTCAGAGCGCACTTTTGTTATGGATGTAAACGAAAATCTTACTGTCATAGATAATGTCATCTCCTCCAAACCTTGCACTATTCGCTGGACAATGTGTACTAATGCTACGGCGAAAATAGTGGGTAAGAATAAAATTCTTCTTGAACAGGCGGGAAAGAGGATGCTGCTCAGGGCAAACTCTTCACGACACATTGTGCCATTTATCCTATCGAACGATCCTCCTCATAGTTACGATGCGCCTAATCCAAATAGCTGTAGAGTGGGATTTGATGTGTCGGTGCGCAAAAAGGTTAAATTGTTTGTGCAATTTGCCCCTGCTCGTTAAAAAATCGATAAATAAATTGGTTTTCTAATATAACTTTGTTATATTTGCCGTCGAATGTGTATATTTAGCCTTCGAAGTTTTGGCTGAATATTATCATATTTTAACAATGTGGATGTGTAACTAATTGGTAATCATTGTGTTATGTGGTTGCCAATGTCCCCAGGGTGTGTCCCTTTTATTTCATTAGCGCTTTATGAGCGGAACGCAAAATCTGACCGAGTGGTACGCATTAAGGGTTACTTATCAACGCGAGTTGATAGCCAAGCGCCGACTCGATGAACTTGGTGTAGAGAGCTTCGTTCCTACGCGTCTTGTTCGCACCGATGTGGGTGGAGTTAAGCGTTTGCAACGCAAGGCGTTGGTTCACAACTACATCTTTGTCCGCTCCGATAAGGTTACCATTGATAATCTCAAGAGGTTTGAGTTACCCTATTTGCGTTATGTTATGCACTCGGTGGCAGGGGTGAGTACGATAATGACTGTGCCGGAGCCGCAGATGCGCAGTTTTATTCTGGTTACGGGAACAGCGGATGAGCGCCTGCTTTTTCTTGATCCGCAGAGTGTTGATTTGAAACTCGGCAATCGTGTGCGTGTTGTTGGTGGACTATTCGAGGGCGCAGAGGGTGTATTGGTTAAGGTTGCAGGCGCGCGCGACCGCAGGGTTGTGGTCAAGATTGACGGTGTAGCAGCTGTGGCAACACCCAAGATAGAGAGAGAATTACTTAAAATTATAGAATAGTTTATGAAGATTGCAGTAGCAGGAACAGGTTATGTTGGACTAAGTATGGCAACACTTCTGTCGCAGCACAATGAGGTTGTGGCGGTAGATATCATTGCCGAAAGGGTTGAGATGATTAACCGCCGTGTATCGCCAATTCAGGATGAGTATATTGAGCAGTTTTTTGCCGAGCGGGAGCTTAATTTGAAGGCTACACTTGACGCAAGAAGTGCCTATAGTCAGGCTGATTTTGTTATCATTGCGGCGCCTACCAACTACGACAGCCAACGCAACTTCTTCGATACTTCGGCTGTAGAGGGCGTTATAAAGTTGGTTATGGAGTATAATCCTAATGCGATAATGGTTATCAAGAGCACCATCCCCGTAGGTTTTACCGAGCAGATACGCGCAAAGTTGGGTTGCGACAATATACTCTTCTCACCGGAGTTTCTGCGTGAGAGTAGGGCGCTCTATGACAATCTATATCCGAGCCGTATTATAGTAGGTCGTCCTGAGGGTGACGAACGACTTGATCAGGCAGCGCGCACTTTTGCCGCTCTGCTGCAGCAGGGTGCTATTATGCAAGATATTCCAACGCTCTTTATGGGTCTTACGGAGGCTGAGGCGGTAAAACTCTTTGCCAATACATACCTTGCCTTGCGCGTGAGCTATTTTAATGAGCTTGATACCTATGCCGAGATGAAAGGACTCGATACGCAGGCAATTATCAACGGCGTAGGCTTGGATCCACGCATCGGAACACACTATAACAATCCGTCGTTTGGTTATGGAGGCTACTGCCTTCCAAAAGATACAAAGCAACTGCTTGCAAACTATCAGGATGTGCCGCAGAATATGATGTCGGCAATTGTGGAGAGTAATCGCACCCGTAAAGATTTTATTGCCGACAGAGTCCTTGCAATGGCGGGATATTATAGCAGCAACAGCGCCTATAGTGCCGCCCAGGAGCAGACCTGCACAATCGGTGTCTATCGCCTTACAATGAAGACAGGCTCGGATAACTTCCGCCAATCGTCTATTCAGGGCGTGATGAAGCGAATTAAGGCTAAAGGTGCGAAGGTGGTGGTTTATGAGCCGTCGCTTGAGGATGGAACAACATTCTTTGGTAGCCTCATAGTTAACGATTTAGAGCAATTTAAGAGTATGTCGCAGGCTATTATTGCCAACCGCTATGATAGCAATTTGGACGATGTAGCAGAGAAGGTTTACACCCGCGATATCTTTAGACGAGATTAGTATGAAGCGTATATTGGTCACAGGTGCTGCGGGTTTTATCGGGGCAAATCTTGTTCAGAGGTTGCTTCGCTCTCATCCTGAAGCCTTTGTGGTGGGTCTTGATAGCGTGAATGACTATTACGACCCAGCTATCAAGCATTACCGCCTTGAGCAGATTGCCGCTCTTGCACGGGGATGTGGTCAGGAGCGTTGGCTCTTTGTTAAGGGTAATATTGCCGATAAGGGAGTTGTGGAGAGCCTCTTTGCAGAGCATCAGTTCGATATTGTCGTTAACCTCGCGGCTCAGGCGGGAGTGCGTTACTCTATAACCAACCCCGATGCCTATATCGAGAGTAATATCATCGGCTTTTACAATATCCTTGAGGCGTGTCGTCATAGTTATGACAATGGAGCAAAGGGGGTTGAGCATTTGGTCTATGCCTCCTCTTCATCGGTATATGGAACAAACGAGAAAGTGCCTTACTCAACCGATGATAAGGTCGATAACCCTGTAAGCCTCTATGCGGCGACAAAGAAGAGTAATGAACTAATGGCTCACGCCTATAGTAAGCTCTATAATATTCCGTCAACAGGCCTACGCTTCTTTACGGTCTATGGTCCTGCAGGTCGCCCCGATATGGCATATTTTGGCTTCACAGATAAGTTGCGTCGCGGGGAGAAAATAGAGATTTTCAACTTTGGCAACTGCCGTCGTGATTTTACATATATTGACGACATTGTTGAGGGTGTTGAGCGTGTAATGGAGCGAGCCCCGGAGCGTCGTATGGGCGCGGATGGATTACCTTTGCCCCCTTATGCGGTCTATAATATCGGCAACAGCAACCCTGAAAATCTGCTCGACTTTGTAGATGTGTTGCAGCAGGAACTTGTTCGCGCAGGGGTATTGCCCGCAGATTACGATTTTGAACAACACAAATCGCTTGTGGCTATGCAACCGGGCGATGTGGCTGTGACCTATGCCGACACATCGGCCCTTGAGCGCGATTTTAATTTCAAACCACACACTCCGCTCCGCCACGGCCTCCGCGCTTTCGCCGAGTGGTACAAAGAGTTTTACGGGTAGGATGATAAGGTCTAAAGCGGATTTAACATATTATATTGAGCGGGATAAGGAACGCAATATAGGAGACATTGGCTTTTTGTCCTTTTGGATTAAGCGCATTTATAAGACCGATGGCATGATTGCATATTTATATTTAGTCTCTTTAAGAAAATATGAATATGCTCTAAATTGTTTGTACAAAAAGGGTCTATGGGGTAAAATAGTTACCCTTTATTACAAATGGGTTCACCATAGAAAATCTATAAAGTACAATATAGTTATCGGTCCAAATATGGTCGGATATGGTCTTCGTATAGCTCATGTCATAGGTGGGGGAATAATTGTCAATTGTAAATCTATGGGTAACAATTGTGTTGTTAATGTTAATGTGGTTGTTGGCAATAAGCACAAGACAACAGATGTTCCAACTATAGGCGATAATGTATCCTTATCAACAGGATGTAAAGTGTTTGGTTTAATAGAGATTGGCAATAATGTAGTTGTTGCTCCAAATGCCGTTGTAGTAAAAGATGTCCCAGATAATTGTATTGTAGGAGGTGTTCCTGCACGAGTAATTAATAAGCGACTGTAAATAGGTATGGATATAGGGACTCGTAATAGTAAAATAGC
>JAFNYE010000225.1 GCA_017383345.1 Alistipes sp.
GCTACCATTCTTAACATCGATAGCCTTACCTACGGTTACGCTACCGCTTGATGCTGCGCCATAGTTGTATGCGCCCCAAGAGTTATCGCCACGCACCTTAAACTCACCTGTAAGGCTTGCGTTCTTTGCGACATGAACATTGAGGGTTTGATCGAGGGTCATAACGGTATCTGCGCCGCCACTGCCCCAGTTGTTATGAGTACCAACAAGGCCGAAGCTTACGCTATCTGGTGATGGCATAGGACCCTCACTTGTCTGCTCGGTAGCTGTAGTATAGTCAGCGCCCGCAGTAACGAGGTAAACAACACCCTCGCCATCGTTAACGAAGCGGAAGTAGATGTCGTATGTGCCGGCAGTAACGATACACATATCCTGACCCATAGACCACGCCTTCATAAACTTATTAGCCTCAAAGAAGCCGAAGTTACCACCGAAGTTTACATCCCAGGTGCCATTCTTGCGCACCTTGAACTTAGTATAAGCATTTGCTGCTACGATATTCTTAGCAACGAACAAATCCGGCTCTGCGGTGGTATCCATCATTGTATCGGTCCAGCCATTCATCTCACCGCAGATGCTCCACTCTGAGGCAACAACGGTAGGAACATAGCCCTGCTCGTGCCACTCACCCTTCTCCCAGCCGAGGATGTAGAAGTAGTTCATAGGAGCAACGCCGATAGTAAGGTCCTCGGTCTGAGTCCATACATGGTCAGCCTGAGTCTCATTGTTCCAGCTAAACTCTGTATAAGCAGGGTTCATACGGCAGAAGATAACGCTTGACATATTTGCAGGCACAGAAGCCACATAAACATCGCCCTCAGCGGTCATCTTAACAGCCTGATTGTCGCCATTTGCATTGAAGAAGTAAGCCGCAAACCAAGCGCCATCGCTCTTCCAGTTATCGTTAGCAACAAGATAAACAACGCCCTGCTGCTCAGGTGTGTCAGGAATAGGGTTCTCGGTTGGAGCAAGAGTGCCGAGTTCGTAAACCTTACCGGCCTCGGTTGTAAGCTCCATAGAGCCATACTTCTTACCGCCGATATAGTAGCTCAAAGTTGTAGCACCCGCAAAGATAGGCACAAATACGCTCTGACCGGCAGCAACTGTAACCTCCGAGAGACGGCCGCTATTGCCATCGCCGAACATATCGGTAGCCTCGAAAGTAACATAGTACTCAGAGTCAAAGTGCAACATTGCCGAAGAGGCTGTAAGTGTTACAGTCTGACCGAGCTTTGTGTTGGCATAGAGGAAAACACCATCAGCACCGAGTGAACTGTTTACAGAGTTCAGAGCGTTAGAGTTAAAGAAATATACGCTCTCAGCTCTCTTAAGCGCCTCAACACCTGCCATATTACAGCTGAACTTGTTTGGCTCAGCAGTAGTGTTGGTAAAGATATAGTAGCTCTCGTAGTCTGCAGTAAGAGTAAGGCTCTCATCGCCCTCCCAAGCCGAGTTCCACACATTGCCATTCTGAGTCATAGCAAGGCGAGACTCCTGTGTGTCTATAGAGGCATAGAAAGATACGCCCTGACCCGCAATGTCGCTATTGCTCTTCTCACAAGCCACAAAGCCCAAGAGCGCTACTGCGGCAACCATAAGGTTAAAAATTTTCTTCATAGTTTTTACTTCCAATTGTTACTTACATCAACATTTTCAAATGACGGAGTATCAACTCCACCCTCTACGCTCATAGCAAAACCGCGCTCGAGGGCCACCTTGAGAGGCTTAACCTCTGGCGTGTAATAGATTTTCTTCATAGTTATATAAATAAAAGTAAAGGCCACCGCTGTGACCTTTACCACATTTGATTATCTTGGATCTGCAATCTCTTTATAGTTGTAATTATTACCGTTCTTAGAAGTCAATATCTCGAAGAAGCGATCCTTGTCAAGTTTCACATTCTTGATATCGACAGTCTGAGATGAATCGTTATTGAAAATCATACCTGTGACTATCACACCGTCAAACGGCTTATCGAAGGTATAAACATAATACTTTGTACCATTGATTGTCTCGGTTGACATTGCATTACCCGGCCAACCTGGTGCTGAAGGAGCGCCCCAATAGTAGAGATTCATCTTAGACCAGCCGAGAGTTGTTTTTGCGTAAATCTTACGAGGCTGAAGTTCAACCGCTGGCTCTGGGTTGTTAGGATCCTCGATTACTGATACTGCAGTACTACGGAGAAGCAGGTAGAGATCCTTATCAAGAGTGTAAGGGCCGCTATCGCCAGTCTGTGCAGAGCCATTGTTGAAGATAACCTTAATCTTCTGGCCAGTTGCAGTTGCTGGCATCTGCCATACGCTATATGTGTAACCGTTGATAGTCTCAGTTGTAGCGGTAGTAGAGCCTGGCCAGCCACCTGTATAGGTTTCTGATGTAGCTGAGTTCCAAGAGTAGAGGTTGTACTTTGACCAAGTGTTATCCATCTTATACATATAAACCTTGTACTGCTGTGTAGGAGCAACATACTTCTCAGGAGTTGTGCCGGCAGCAACAATGTTGTACTTGTTGATAGATGGCTGGTAGTAAACATCGAATGTACCTGTTGCAGGCAAAAGAATATTCAAAGAACCTGCAGGATGCCAAGTATTAGCCTCTGATACATCAGGATTATCATTGGCAGCACCATAAACACCACCTACAGCGCCATCCCAGCCCTTGCCAATCTCAATAAACTTAACCTCAGCCTTAGCAGGAACATTGTAAGCTACTACATAATCGCCCTTCTCGTACATTGCTGCAGGATTCTCGGCTGTCCAACCGTGGTATGAGCCAACGATACCCCACTTTGTACTTGCCACTGGAGCAACGAGAGTGCCGAGGTTGTAAATCTTGTTGTTTGCAAAGGTAAGGGTTGCCTCCTTAGTCTTAACACCTGCAAATGCAGCAGAGAAGGTTACATTTGCCGCTGCATAAACAGGAACGAGCACATCTGTACCAGCCTTAACTGTCACACTGTTAGCGCGAGCGGTGCCATTACCAAAGATATCAGCAGAAGCATTGAAAGTTACATCTGCAGTAGAGGTAAACTTAACAAATGCGTTGTAAGCAGAGAGCTCAATAGCGGTCTGTGGATTGAAGCTATCGCTTGAGCCCTTGAGGGTCATACCAGCTGCGCCATTTGCACTATTGATTACTGAGTTATAAACCACATCAACCTTCTTGCCCAAGAGTGAGAGCACGCCCTGAGCGGTACAAGTAAAGGTATCCTTATCAGCATCGGTGTTAACGAAGTTAAAGTTCTTCTCTCCGTCAGTCACTACGATAGTCTCATTGCCAACCCAAACGGTCTTCCACACACCATCAACTTGCTCAAGAGCGGTACGGGTGTTGTCGATGTTTACATCAAATGAAAGGGTCTCATTACTATTTACGAGGGTTTGATCCTCAAAATTATTACTACAAGATACTGCGCTCAAAGCTACCAGAGCAACAGTAAAAATTGACCAAAACTTCTTCATTTCTCTTAATTTTTACAATTTAACTCTGATTACCAATTTACATTATCTTCAGTAAAGTCCGAACCATCACCAAGTCCGAAACCACCCTCTGTAGATGATACCGTAAAGCCTTGCTCAACGGCATACTTCTCGACCTCTAAGGTCGGAATTGAATAGTTTTTCTTGTTCATTTTTTTATAAGTTATGTGTTGTTATAAATTTTGCACACCAAAAAATTCTTTTTCAGTTCAACAAAGATATAATTATATTTTTTAACAAAAGTACAAAAAACCCATTTCTACAATGAATTGTCCAATTTTGTCAATGAGCGGTTATTTAGATTGGCCCAACCGTCCTTACACCTTCGGACCAAACACAAAAAAAAGTCCCCGAAAGGACTTTTATTTTGGTTGCTCAACAATGTTAAATCTTATTCAATGCGTCGAAGCCTTTACCATAAACACCCATAACCGAGCCGATTGTAATAAAGGCATCCGGATCGACCTTTTGGGCAATTTTGAGGATTGACGGAGTGTCCCGCTTGCGACAAACCACCATAACGATATTGTGATTATGTTTTGTGTACCAGCCCTTTGCATCTATTACCGTAGCACCGCGCTGGGCAATATTGTTCATTGCGTCAGCCATAGCCTTATAGTCCTGACAGACAATAAGTATCTGGTTAGACTGCTGGTTACCGGTCATAAGCATATCGACGGTATAGCTAAATACGGCAGTCATCACAAAACCGTAAATTACGCCGTCAATGCCGATATTAGCCGATGCGGGGAGCATAATAGCAGAACCGATGATAACCGAGTCAACAGAGCGAACAATCTTGCCGTAAGAGACTGTTCGGTACTTGTTGATAATCATTGCCACGATATCTACGCCACCTGTAGAGCCTCCCTGCGCAAAACTCATTGCCACACCCACGCCTGAGAATATACCGCCCAGGATGGTAGAGAGCAGACGGTTGTCAAGTTGGAATATATCCATAATTGAGCCGTCTGGAAGAGTGAATGCCGACTGCATAGTGGACATTGCAAAGGAGAGCATACAGACACAAAATATTGTCTTAACACCAAACTTCCAACCCACTATAAAACCGGCAATAATGAGCAGTATAGCGTTGATTACAAAGACCATAACACCAATACTGATAGTCTCGCCCGTAGCGTAATAGATAAGCAACGAAAGACCCGATGCGCCGCCACCCATAATCTTTGCCGGCAAGATACAACCTATCCAGCCAAAGGCGTAGCAGAACATACCAAGAGTCATCAATAAATA
>JAFNYE010000226.1 GCA_017383345.1 Alistipes sp.
ATAGGTGTTATACCGTCAATTACACGGCGGGTCTTTGGGAATACATACCCGTCATAGGCATTTTCAAACCCCTTGCGAGTATGACGCGAGGCTGCAATGACGCGCTTAACATCCTCCGCATCACGATCGTTCCAACCATCTATCCAACCACCCGTCATAAAGTCCCAGCCACTACCATAACCCAATCGCAGGAGCGCCGAGCCATTGGTTGCACACTTGTTGGCTTTATCTATGAGGCTCTCTATCTGTCTCAAATAGCTATCAACAACAACCTTATCATCATTGTTTTTTATAATGTGATTTCGTCCCTCTAAGTTGCTGTTCCAGCGATCTTTCTCACGCTCAAGCATTCGTAGAGTGTGATTATTGACCGCGCTAAGTAGTGCCTGCTCCGAATCGAGTGCCGAGAGGGTGTAACCAACAAGCCCCTCGCTATTAGCACGAGCGATACCCTCGACATCCAAAGTCAGTTTTAAGGTCGAATGTTCTCCCTCAACAATTGTTTGCAAATATGCAGGTTTACTACTATCCTCTAAACCCTGACTCTCCCTAATATTGATATTACGGGCGATAACGGCTTTGGAAGCAGCCCCTTCAAAACTCACATCACCCACCTTTAGATACCTAAGCACCGAGGTGCGCAAATCGAGCTTATCTCGATTGGCCTTAGCAAAGAGCTTCAACAAAAGGTCACTTCGCTTAGGAACTACAACCTCGCCTCTCTTACGATCATAAGTGGTGTAAATCTGCAAGTTTTCATTATTGCCGAGTTGGTTAATCTGGTCAACAAGCGCGCTGACAATAGCTCCCTTAATGGAGCTACCCGGAATAAACAGACTTCCGACAGTAGAAATATGAGGCCTAAAGTCACTAATGCGACCATCTGCCGCACCACTTATTTGAATAACTTCAGAGCATAACTCCTCTATATTCCACCCTTTTCCCTTTATAAAATCAAGAAAAGGGACTCTATTCTCAATAGCTTCACACCAAGACTCTATACCCTGCTTACCGATATATTGAAATACGCGCTCTGCATCAATAATATAGACTTTGCGATTTTGGACAACAAAGTGTATATTATTGCTTAATCTAACGCCAGAGCCGATATGGCAAGGAGTTACCACTCTCAAATTATACTTTCCCATAGGCTGACATCTTAAAAGGTAGGCTGTAAACTCGGCCATCGCGCCATATAGGATGGCTCACTCTATCTACACCATCCTCAACATTAAGGTCAACAATTGTTCCGCAGAGCGACTCACACTTTGCCGCCACATAGGCTCCACCTTCGACCATATTTATACGACGCTTGCGATGATGACGCTCATTTGGGTTGGCAGCGCCAGCGGCATATCCGCCACGAGTAACCAGCTTATAACAACTGCGACTCATCACATCGCCACTACACTCTTGCGGTTGGGGTATCCACATCGACAATATCTGCGAGGTGGTTATAGAGGTATCGACAGCAATATCCAGCTCATCAAACTCAACTTTGAACGCTCCATTGCCACAACTGCGGTCTGTACCTATACCTGCATCGGCAAGCATTTCAAACGCTATACGGAACATCGCCTCATTTTCGGCACTATAAATCACAGCCATAGCCACACCCTTGCCCATAAAGACCTTATCGACAAAGAATGGGTCGGCATCTTCGCCACTCCGTATAGCCACCTTCTGCTCAAGGGCGTGCTTGAGAATAACCACTTCCTCACCGCTGCCACAACACACAGCGCTACCGCAATGACTAATCATCGTCTCCTCAAGCTCAAGACAACCCTCAGTTGCCAACCGCTCCCACAACGGCTGCTCAATCCAACGCAGAGCCTTCAGGCGCTTATACGCAGACTCATCGCCACGGATTGTAAGACACTGCTTATCAGGCGGTAATGGCAGAAATAGGCGACGACCCAATATTGGCATAGCCGAACTTACGCGATAGCTCTCCATAAAGGCTCTCACATCGCCTGCACCACTACCCGCATATAGACTACACAGCGCACCCGACAATGTATCCGAGCAGATAACATCGCAAGAGCGGTCATACTCCTCGCCCATACCATAGCCCAGATGGATGGCTGAATTAAAGTGTAGTATTGCTATTTTTACTCTCATTATCGCTAAATTAAGCCTCCCACACAACCTCGCTTGTCCAATCTACAAACTCAACATTTCCATATCCACGAGAGCCGTGACCACCGATATAGTCAAGTTCAAGCAGATTTTTAGCCTCCTCAAAAGCAGATATGAGTCGCTGCTCATTATCGCCCTCAAAGATGTTAAGGATAGCCTCAAAATCGAAAGTCACACCCATAGGCACACGCTCATTTGTTCGCGGATTAGCGTGCGCGGTAATACGGTCGATAGTAACCTCCGTCTTTGACTCGGTAAGATATAGATCGGTATGCTTGAGTCGCTCCTCCTGACCCTCGCTCATCATCGCGTCGCGGATAATAACACGCGAAGGCTGGGTATTTGCATTACCCGCAGCCGTACCAAAGAGATGACCGCTGATTGTGTTTACAGGATCGGTTGAGACATTGTGTTTTATCAAACCTCGGTCGTATGTAACATACTCACCCTTAGATAGTTCAAGAAGTGAACGCATCTTACCCTTAAGCGAACTGCCTGGGATATACGGGTGCTGATCTATCGGGTTACGCACAACAAATCTATCGGGACCACCAATAGACATTGCGATATTGGTTCCGCCAATGTGCATACCGCTAAGCAGTCGGATTTTGGCGGTGTATCTGATTTTCTTTTTAAGCTGTGTCATAGTTGTGCTCTATTTATCGTAGTATGTTTTGTGATATGCAATAATTGCCTCGGCAATCTTTACCAGGTTTTCATAGTGGGTAGCAGTAGTAACAGCATCAGCCATTTTGTTATAAAGTTGGCTGTAATATTTGGCTATATAATCCTTATCGCTACGCTTTACAGCATAAGCAACCTTGGGTCGCAACAGGTAAAAATCTGCCGTATGGTTATCAAAACCGCCCGCCTGAATGCGGACCATCTCGCCATAGATGTTACGGATAAAGGTTGACGATAGTTGTTGAGAGGCAAAGATGTTCGCCAATTCATCACAAAACTCCACGCAAGCCTTATCAGGCCCAACAGTCACCCATTCAGCCTTAAATTTCTCAAGCAGAGCTTTGGCACCATTTTCAGCCACTTCTCGCTTGTTTACATATTGTTGATTGTTTGCCATAACACTATATATTTCTATTCTTAATTTCAACCAATCGTGCCGCTATAGACCACATTTGCAGCGAATGGTAAGGCATATCGACCTTTGCACCCCAAATTGTGTTACCCACGGTAATATCGAGTTTACACATATCTATCAACTCGCCAAGCTCTTTATAATTACGATTACGATTTTTTGAGCGCGACAGGTCGTATGTAACAAGCCATATCAATCGCACAGGAGTAATCTCTCCATTTTCAAAGCTCGCCATTTCGCTATAACTCAACACACGGCGCAGGATAGGGTTTATCAACTTCGCATTCTCATTTCTAAGGGTATTCAGGCGGTCAGACAGGCTCATAACCTGCTTAAACTCAACATCCCAGCGCATCGGCACGCCAAAAATAGAGATAGCGTTCTTACTACTACCATTGTAAGTAAATCGCTTGGCAAGGCTCTCCTCCGACGCGCCCATCTCAGCAGCACGCAGAAGCGGATACTTCATATCGGTAATAGCTATGCCGGCAGAGATTGTAATCGGGTTCTTGGCGAAGAAAACCTGGCTCTGCTCGTTTATCAGTTGCGCAAACTCTATAACCTTAGACCACTCGCCTACAAGGAATAGGTCATCGCCACCGCTATATACAATCACTATAGAGCGGTCATAGCCGCCTCTAAGCCACATATCGTTCAGGCAACGCTTAAAATAGATATCCAGCTGACGACTCATATTGGCATAACCCGCCAACGGATACTTACCTGCAAAACTATTGCGCATAGTCACACCGAGATTGTCAACATCCATTCTCAGCACCGCTATCCACGAAGCATTAAGTTCCTCAAAAGTTCGGGTATGCGAGCCAACGCCTGCAATATACTCTCTACGACAAGCAATCCCTTTAGGAAGAGGTGTACTATTGTAGCATATAAGGGTTCCGTCGCTATAATCGAACTCATTGTCAAACTTATCCAGCATTGCATACTTAACCCCAATGCCTTCAATAGGTGTTATAGTTACCATTGCAGAATTTGGCAGCGATACGCCCCGTGTAACAAAGAGATACTTTGTCTTACCCAAATTGCTACCGATACTCTCCATTAGCGCCACACCAAACTCCTGACTATCAACAGCCGATTGTGGAGCAAAAAATGTTGAACAGAACTCCGCCTCGCCCAACTTAGCGGCCAACGGGGTATGCTTATCGCGCACCTTCAACTGCTGCAAACGAGCCAATATATCGGAGAGATTATGCTCCACCTCTGCTCGCGACGCCGGTAGTGCATTGAGCAGCACCATTTGCTTACCATACTGATTGAATATCAAAGTCTTAACTCTACGAGCAAAGTCATCAAAACGAGCCTCTACACCATCGACATTCGGAACAATCATACAGAAAGTACCACCCGAATTATAGAGCAACGATTGGCGCGAGAGATTAAACTCGCCCAACAGAGCCTCCACAACAGCATCAATAAGCAATGAAAGGTAGAACGAGCGGCCACGCAGACGCTTAAGCGCACCGCTCGATGTAGTATCGAACAAAAAATCCTGAATACCTGTCAGCGCTCCACTTACAACCAAAAAGCGGTCGCTATCGCCAAGGAGTAGTTGGCGCTTGATAAGGTCGTAAGCCGTAAGAACCGAGCCTGCAAGCGATGGGTCAATCTTCTCTGCCTCTACGAGGGTTAGGCTCTGCTCTGCGACAGCCATATAACTATCGACATCGCGGTGCACTCCCTGAACAGCACAATCAAAGTTGGCCGCCAAATGCTCCACGCCCTTAAATATTTGAGCCTTTACCCTATCAAAGAAATTCATAAGTCAAGTAAGTTTTAAGCAAAGTTAGCAATTTTATGCTAATATTGCAACTCTATTACAGAGTTCTTCCTTACTTAATTGTTACTTCAGGGATTTCGCTCCAATGTGTCGTATAGCGTGGCGAGCGATTATTATGATTACTCTTTATCTGACCATTACCCTGCACCGCCAATTTAACAGCACCACGACCAAAGGTGTTGTTTATCTTATCAAGCGTCGAACTTAAACGACTCTCGCGCTCATTCTGCTCTTCATCTTCAAAAAGAGTGTGCATCACCCCCTGATAGGGCACAATATGAGTTGCAACCACACCCGCCTTTTTATAGCCATAACCCTTGCAGAACATCTGACGCGCACACTCTACCGCACTGCCGACAATGGTTCGCTGCTGCGATGTAGGTGTCGGGAAAATAGTTATTCGGCTCGCATGCTGCTGAGGCTCGCTCTCCTTAAAACGATTGGTAAAGGCAAAGACCACCAGCTGACCAGCCGCCGAGTTTTGACGACGCAATTTCTCCGCCACCGAGCTTGCAAAGTTGGCAATCTGCTCGCACAAGGTATCAACATCGTATATCTCCGAAGCAAAACTACGCGACACGCATACAGATTGTTGCATCTCAAAGCCATTTTCAAATTCTATACAGCTCTCACCGCGCAATTCGCGCCAAGTACGCACACCCGTAATACCCAACAAGCGTCGTACCTCAAACTCCTCCCAAAGCGTAAAGTCGTAAGCGGTATGCACCCCACGCTGTTCCAACTTGACCGCACTGCGACGACCTATGCCCCACACATCGGATATGGGGTACTTTTTAAGTACCTTCTCTATATCCTGCGCTCGGTGCATATAGCAGCCACCTTGCAGTTTAGGATAGCTTTTACACAACTTAGAGGCTATTTTGGCGAGCGTTTTTGTTGGCGCTATACCCACCGACACGGGTATGGATGTAAGTTTATAACACTGCTGCGAGATATGCTTGGCATAACTGTCAAAATCGACATTGGTAACTCCTCGCAAATCAAGAAAGGCCTCATCGATAGAATAGACCTCTATAGCAGGGGCATACTGCTCCAGCACCCAACGGACTCGTTGCGACATATCTCCATAGAGAGCCATATTACCCGAAAAGATCGCAACATTGTTACGCTCAACTATATCGCGAATTTTGAATAGCGGGTCGCCCATCTTGATGCCGAGAGCCTTTGCCTCATTACTGCGCGCAATAGCACAACCGTCGTTATTGGATAGAACAACAACGGGCTTATCGCGCAAATCGGGCCTAAAGACTCGCTCGCACGAAGCAAAGAAGTTATTGCAATCGGCCAGGGCGAACATAACCTACATCTTTTTAATGGTATAAGTAACCACACCCCAGATGATAAAGTTGTTTTCGGGTGTTATCTCGATAGGTTTATATGCGGTACTATTCTCATTAGCAGGCATAAGGCGAACGGAGCCTGCCGATATCTCAACACGCTTGACCGTATATTCGCCATCTATAAAGCATACAGCTTTGCAATTGTTATATGGGTCAATAGCCCTGTCAACGATAATAATATCGCCCTCATCCATAGCTGCATCAACCATACTCACACCATTGACACGGAAAAAGAAGGTCGAGGCTTTGTGTTTTACAAGCAGTTTTACAAGGTCAAGGCGCTCACGATACTCCTCGGCAGGAGAGGGGAAGCCCGCCTTAACATCGCCTAAAAGCAGGCTGTCGAAACTGCTATCGTCGTCTATTTTATGTGGTTCAAATTTATCCATAGCTTATCTGTAAAATTGACTCTCAAATGTAGCAACATTACCCACCCTATCGCGCACACGCAGTAGCACTTTGTGATTTTTCCCTCGCTCCAAAGCTCTGTCAAATGTATGATAGAGTGTCGATTGTAGCGGAGCATAGTTGAGCGTATGCCAAACGCCGTCAATAAAGAGTTCGTAGTGGTCAATACCTGCAAAATTATCGCCTACGGTAAAGGCCATACGCTTTGCCCCTCTCAAGTCGGCACCACTCCTCCAGCGCGGCTTTACGGTCGGAGCAACAGTATCGGCAACAACGACCATATCGCCCGTAGTGCGCGTATAGACATAGGCACGACGACCAGAGATATAACCTCCGAGATTGCGGTAATTACCCCTCTTATCGACACTTGCCACACAGCATTTTGTTAGCAAATGAGGCTGCACAAGGGCATCTATCGCCACCGTAACACCGCCTTTGAGCGGCATTGTTTCATCAAGCACACGACACCCCTTGGAGAGCATCACAAGCGATTGGCGCGCAGGCAGCGAATCCAGTGCCTTAACTCTACAATAGCTCGGAGCATAGAGTGCATTTTCGCCAATATAGAGTCGTGCCCAACGGTCAGTAACAGCAACACCCTTACCCGCACCAGCCACAACGGCATCGGCAGCCACTTGAGCCTTGTAGCATCTATTATCAGCCTTTCCCTCGGCTTCAAAACGGAGCGTTGAGATATTGCCACAATCGTCCTCCACTTCGATAGTTATTTGGGCGCTTTGGTCTGCCATCAATCTTATGCCACCATTACGCTCGGCAACGGTATAAAACTCTTTGGATGCTCCCTGCATACGGCACAAGCGTATAACCTCAGCCTTAGCATCACGCTGTAGAGGATAGTAGCTTACAAGGTCACACTCCAAACTCTTTGCCAGCGCGAACTTATCCATACGATACTCAAAGGTCTTGCGACCATCAACCCTTTGGCTTACGCGATAGACGCCAAAGCGACTATTACCATTGTCGCTATGGCGGTCACGACACTCTATAACAAAGTATCCCGAGCGACCAACCTTAACACTACCCTGAAGCGCATAACCCCGCTTATCGTGCTTTATAGGCCAACTCTTCACAGGGGCTTCAACCACCACCCCATTGAGAGTATCAACCTCAACATAGTGCAGTTTGAGCAGTTGCGGCGCCACCTTATCTTTAGCCTTAAAGTAACCGCTACGCACCACATTATATGTATAGGTAGAAGAGGCATCGCGCAACTCAAAGTGCAGGTGCGGACCAAAGGAGTTACCCGTATTGCCCGAGTAACCGATAACATCACCCTTAGAGACAGGATACTCGCCCTTAGGCAATGAGATATTGACGCTATTGAGGCGATTGGCATAGCGATAATCGCGCACATACTGCTCTATAGGCTCACAATAGCGCGACAAGTGGGCATAGAGGGTTATTGTACCCTTACCCGGATGGGTGACACACAGCGCCTGACCATAGCCAAAGGGCGAGTGGATAACCGAGGATATATAGCCATCCGCAACGGCCACAACAGCTTTACCCTGCGCTCCGTCAGTCTTTATATCCAACCCCGAATGGAAGTGCGCCGGACGCATCTCAGCAAAAGATGCCGAGTGTTTTCCTTTAACCCCCTTGACTGGATATTGATAAGCAAAAGCGGCACTACACAGCACCGCAAAGAGTATTAAAACAAGGTTTCTTACCATTCTTCATCACTTTTTACAATACACTCCACACACCGCTTGGCCGTAGAGAAATCATAGCCTTGACTTGCCGCATAACGGAATAGTTTCGCCCTGAGGTCGGCAGGACTTTTGGCCTTTGTAGTTTTAACCTTGCGTTCAAGCAGTTGTGTAAGGCGTTCCAACATATCGACATTACCATTTTCGGCTATCGCGTCGGCAATTATAGCGCTATCTATCCCCTTTTTGCGTAAGGCTGCCGCAATCTTATACACACCCCAGCCACTAAGGTTAATCTTCTCTCGCACAAAGGCAGACGCATAGCGACTGTCATCTATAAATCGCTCTGCTACAAGTCGTTGCAGCACTCGCGCCGCATCAGCATCGCCAACACCCCAACCCTTCATCAGTCTCAGGGCATCAGCCGAGCACTTTTCGCCTCGCGCACATAGGTTCATAAGTGAACTTAGCGCCTGCTCAGGACTCTTTGTTCGCTTTACCTTCGGCTCCATACCATCCTATCCTTTCCAAAAACATCTTTAACCACTTGTACATCGCTATAACCCATACTCTCCAGCATATCCTTAATAGCCTGTCCATACTCCTCATATATCTCAAAGTACAAACCTCCGCCACTTTTAAGCATAGCAAGACCATTCTGAGCAATGCTGCGGTAGAAACACAAAGCATCATTGTCGGCTACAAAGAGCGCCGTATGAGGCTCAAAATCGACAACATTTTTGTTCATCCTCGCAATATCCGACTGTGGTATATAGGGAGGATTGGAGACTATAATATCAAACTGACCGAGGTGGGTCATATCGCCCAGAGCATCAGCTTTACAAAACTCAACCTTTACCCCACACTTTGCAGCATTGCGCGAGGCGATAGTTAGCGCCACATCTGATATATCGACCGCAACAACCTTTGTACCCACTGACATCTTAGCCACCGACACCGCAATAGCACCGCTACCCGTACCTACATCCAAGATACGCATATCCGCTCTGCTATCGGCAACTACCTGAGATACCAACTCCTCAGTCTCAGGGCGAGGAATTAGCACCCCCTCACACACCTCAAACTCAAGGTCGCAAAACTCTGCAACACCCAACACATACTGCACAGGGCGAGCAGCAGCGAGTTGATTGACAATATTATCAAAGTTCTCTATTTGGCACTCATCGTCATAGTGCAACACCAACTGCGAGAATGTATATCCACACTTACGGCTCACCACAAGGCGGGCTATCGCAGTAGCTTCAGCTGCATCATAGAGGGGCAAAACCGCCTGCTCAATAGTGCGTATAGACTCTCTTACCGTCATAGGGACAATTTCAATTCTGCAAGAGCGATAGCCATAACAGCCTCTACAACCACCGCCGCACGAAGCACTATGCAGGCATCGTGACGACCACCAATAGTGAGAGGCTCAACGCTTTGAGTTGCAAAGTTATATGTATTCTGCGGTTGCGCTATGCTTGGGGTAGGTTTTATCGCCACACGTACAACTATAGGGTTACCATTGGTAATACCACCATTGATACCGCCCTCGTGGTTGGTTGCCGTAGAGCCGTTGCAATCTACAATAAGGTCGTTGCGCTCGCTACCACGCAAACGAACACCCTCAAAGCCACTACCAAACTCCACACCCTTAACCGCGGGCACAGAGAAGAGCAGATGGGCAGCCACGCTCTCAACCGAATCAAAGAATGGCTCTCCCAAATCGCGACCGGCGCCTGTAACGACACACTCTATAACACCTCCGACAGAGTCGCCCTCGCGTTGTGCTGCAGCGACAACAGCGTCAAACTGAGCGCTATCCGAGCAACCTCCAATCTCAACAATACGGCTACTATAGTGAGCTGAGGCTGTTATCTTCTTAGCCACAACGCCCGCAGCGACAAGCAAGAGCGTCATTCTACCCGAAAATATACCACCTCCTCGCAAATCAAACTGTTCGCCATACTTATGTCGCGCCGTAAGGTCTGCGTGCGAAGGTCTGGGATGGTTTTTAAGGCGCTCATAGTCGCCCGAGCGTCTATTTTCGTTATAAAAAACAATCTCCACCTTCTCGCCCGTAGTAACACCATTGGCAACACCTGCAACAATATGCGGCACATCGCCCTCACGACGGGGTGTTGTACCCTTTGCTCCCGCACGACGACGACTAAGGTCTGACTCAAAGTCCGACTCACACAAAGCTATGCCTTGAGGCACGCCACCTATAACAACACCGAGCGACTCGGTATGCGAGCCGCCGTATATCTCTATATTAAAACGCTTTCCAAAGTTGTTATTCATCTCTCAACATTTCAATATCCTTAAAGAAGTCGGGATAACTCTTTGCCACACACTCTACGCCGTGTATAACAACAGGCTTCTCGGCATTTAATCCTGCAACAGCCAGAGTCATAGCCATACGGTGATCGCTGCAACCGTCAACCTCAACGCCACCCACAATCTTACCACCGCGGATTTTCATAACATTATCGCTGCTCAAATCAACATCAATACCCAATCGGCCAAACTGCGTACGAATAGCCTCCGCGCGGTTACTCTCTTTGTGTTCAAGGCGACGAGTGCCTACAATCACACTCTCTCCCTCTGCCGCAGCAGCAAGAGTAGCAAGAGCAGGAAAGAGGTCGGGACAATTTGTTGCATCAAACTCAAAGGCCTGCAATGGTCGGTTTACTGCTGTAACACTCTTTGCTTCAGATATAAGCTCCGCGCCAGCACGAACAAGAGCATCGCACACAGCCACATCGGCTTGCTTTGAGAGGGTAGATATATTTTTCACAGTCACACTACCTGCTACAGCACCGGCAACAAGCAACATAGCAGCAGCACTCCAATCGCCCTCAATAGCGTAATCGGTAGCTTGATAGCGCTGATTGCCGGCAATGTAAAACTGCTCATAATCATTGTGCTCAATAGCAACGCCAAAGCGTGCTGCCGTATCGATTGTCATATCGAGATAAGGCTTAGACACTGCACCCTTCACATTGATGACGGTGTCATTTTGAGCCAACGGAAGAGCCAACAGCAAGCCTGTGACAAATTGCGAAGAGACCGAGCCATCAACATCAATCTCTCCGCCCTGCATCGGACCACATACCTCAATAGGCAACCTGCCACCTCCATCGCGTACACTAACACCAAGAGCGCGAAGAGGTTGTATCATCATATCCATTGGGCGATACAACAGCGTTCCCTGACCATTGATAACAATCGGGGTTGAACATAGCGAGGCAATAGGTGTAAACAGACGCGCCGAAAGACCCGACTCCCCCACACATAGAGTGTCAACCTGCGGTTTTATTCCGCCATCAACAATAAAGGTGTGTTCAAATTCGCGGGTCACTTTGGCTCCTAACGCCTCAATACAACGAATAGCAGACTGAGTGTCATTGCAAAAGTCCATATTGCGCAATACACTACGCCCCTGCGCAAGTAGAGCAACAGCTAACGCCCTTTGGGCATAACTCTTAGAACAAGGAGGCGCCACTACTCCATTCAGGCGCCCACCGGAAACTGATTTATCCATTTTACATTTGGATGTTATACACAACTGCCCCTTTTTGAAAAAAGCGGCACCAAAAACTTCTGCCGAAACTGTGTTTCGGTATTATCACTGCGAATTTAGGATGCTTGCAGCATTTGCGATAAAAATAGCC
>JAFNYE010000227.1 GCA_017383345.1 Alistipes sp.
ATAGGGAGTTTAGAGAGTTTAAGGAGTTTAGAGAGTTTAAGGAGTTTAGAAAATCACTAACTTCCCTAATTTCCCTATACTCCCTATACTCCCTTTTAGCCACGGTTCGCACCGTTGCCCATTCTCGCACCCATTTGTCGTCAAAGTTTGCACCGACATCTATTCTCGCACCCATTTGTCGTCAAAGTTTGCACCGACCTCTATTCTCGCGCCAATTTGTTGTCAAAAGGTAGTAGTAGCAACGCTCGGCTATAAAACCAGCGAAGGGTAGTACTTGGCGTACGACCCTTTGCTGGTTTTAGAGTTAGCGGAAGCTAATGCTGCCTTTTCACAACAAATTATTTGATACCATATTTAGCAAGTATCTCCACCACAGACGGCTGAATAGTATCTGCCCAGCGCTTGTAACCCCAAGAGCAAGGGTGAACGCCATCGGCAGAGGTAAGCATATCTGTACCGGTCTGGTTAGGGGTGTCAATGTAATATACATCTGAGTACTCAGCGCAAATCTCCTTCATAAGGTTGTCAACATAGACCATACGATCTGCCTCCTTCTTCTCAGCGCCTGTGTCGAAGAGACGACCATCGCGGTAGATGGTGCGCAAGAAGATGATAGGAGCCTTAGGGTTGCGCTTGCGGATCTCGTTAAGGAATGGGCGAATACGCTCGCCAATCTGCTCAACTGAAGGGTTAGAGAACGCATCGCAGATATAAGCGTCAGCCTTAGTGCCACCCAAAATCTCACCCATAACACGCTGGAGCTTACTATTACCGCTCATACCGAAGCTATTGAGGTTAAGACCTGTCTGGCGCTGCAAGAATGCAGGGTATGTCATACCGGCACAAGTAGCACCTGAGCCGTGGGTGAATGATGAGCCAAAGATAGCGATTTGGTGACGGAACGGGTTCTTGATAGCCTTAATTTTCGCACCCTCAGGGACACCAATCTCAAGGCTCTTAAGCTCTGCAAAGAGAGGCAAGTAGAGCATACAACGGTGGTTTGAGCCATCCATTCTTCTAATGACGCGAAGTGGCTTCTCAATCTTTGAGTTACCATCCTTATCACGACCCTCGCCATTAACTACAGAAGCAGCCCAAGTCCACTGACCCTCGTGCTCGATAAAGAGGTTAAAACCGCAACCGGCAGTTGCAGGCATAGCGCGATTATGGCCACGATAGCCGTAAGATGCCTTTACCCAAATCTCAGTTGCATCGGTCTCAAACAGGATAGCCTGACCTGCGCAAGTCTTAAGCAAGTTAGCCTCGGTCTTATTGAGTTCAGGGTACTTGTTAACCTCTACGCGGTTGTAAGGGTTAGAGGTCTTGCACATCTTACCGATGTGGTTGAACTTCTGAGCATCGGTCCACTTAACATTTTTCTGTGCAGTAGCCAAGCCCAAAGAGAGGCTTAATAAGGCTACAAATAAAAATAATCTTTTCATTTTGGTCAGTTTTAGGTTTTGTAATAGAAAAGAGCCTCATACCGACAAAGCATAAGGCTCTAAAGAAAATAGTTTGCTATTATTTCTCCTCATTAAGAATGCGCATAGCTGCGTCCAAAATAGCAGTATCATCCAGCGTAACAACGCCACCGTCAGGACCCTGCTCGAAGTGAACACCTACACCTGCCTTAGCGTCAAAGTGCTTACCACCGAAGTAGTTACGAACAGACTCTACATCAATTCCAAGTTCATCTGCAATACGCTGGGAGCTACCGCTTGGGAGACGATCCTTGATGCGGCGCAATTCATTAAATGTGATAATCATAGTCGTTAAAATTTTAGTGTTATTCTATTAATTGTTGTTTTCGCAGTACTAATTTACAACATTTTCACGAATGTGCAAAATTTCAACGCCATTTTTTTATATTTTTTTAATTTTTTACCCTCATCGCATATCTATAACCTCAAAATCGGGATATTTTGCTCTATCAAAAGTTGGCATTGCTTTACCTCGAACAACCTCAAAAACTATAGTTGCCGTTTGCGGGCCATCCTTCATAATAACCTTATATGGCAGCAGGCCATCACTATCAGCAACAATCACTACCCTATCGGTACGCTTTTTATCCTTCGGGGTAAGAGCAACAGCCTTGGCATTGTCATAAATGGTATCCTCCGCCTTATACTCTTTGGCAAGAGATGAGAAGTAGCCTATAGGGTTAAGAAGAAGATCGTGGGTAGAGATTTGGGGCAAATCGACAATAATCTCCTTACTAAGAATATTGACCTCATACTTAACATCGTTGCCGATATAATACTCTTTATCAAATGTTCCAACATAGGTATTACCACCCTGTTTGAAATAGCTACCGGTTACAACATTGCTATAGTTTTCAGCAGTTGTTGTTACAGTAAATTCTGTGGCATAGTTATCCATAGCCGACAATGTGGATACAAAGGTATCCAACAACGAGCGTGCAGAGGTTGTTGCAGCGCTCGCTATTATTATAAATAAGGTATAGACAATTTTTCTCATAGTTACGATAAACCTAATTCCTGCAATTTTGCCTCCAAAGCGTGAGGGTCGGTAATCCTAACATCGCGCGACTTAGCACCAGGCACCTGAGGGCCGACAATTCCCGCCCTTTCAAGTTGCAACATAATACGACCAGCGCGAACAAAGCCCACCTCATAGGTGCGCTGGATATATGACACCGAGAAGTTATCGCCGCCACTGACAGCATCGCGAGCAATCTCGGCAAAAAGAGCGTCATATCTTACAGGAGCGCCACTCTCAACCATAGCACCGCCGTCATCCATCGAGCCGCTACCCATAGAGGCAGATGTGCCACCATCTTCATAGTCAGGCAAAGCGTACGGCATACCTGTAGGCGAAGGCTGAGCGGAGATATAATCAACAATGCGCTTAACCTCCGGAGTATCTACAAAGGCGCACTGAACACGAGTAAGGCTCAGCGAGTCCTTAAAGAGCATATCTCCCATACCGATAAGCGACTGTGCTCCAGGCTGGTCAATAATAGTACCCGAATCGACACGCGACGATACACGGAAGGCTATACGGGCAGGGAAGTTGGTCTTGATACGACCCGTAATAATATCGACCGAAGGACGCTGTGTTGCCAAAATAAGGTGGATACCTGCCGCACGGGCCTTTGCTGCAAGACGCATAACAGGCACCTCAACGAGCTTGGACTGCGTTACAAGGTCGGCATACTCATCAATAACAACCACGATATAAGGCATTATCTCGCGAGACTCTATCTTGCATTGACGCACGAGGTCGTTGTACTCTTTGATATTTCGAGTACCAACAAGGCGACACTTCTTCAGGCGCTCCTCCATCTCATAACAGAGCGAGTGGAGAGTAAAGACCGCCTTTTGAGCATCTATAACAATATTATCCTCCTCGCTCTCCATACGGGCAAGGAAATGGTTTGCAAGGCCCTCGTAAAGTGAAAACTCCACCTGCTTAGGGTCTATAAGCACAAGTTTAAGTTGCGAAGGGTCTTTGCGATAGAGCAACGAGGTAAGTATCACATTCAGACCCACAGATTTACCCGTACCTGTAGCTCCCGCCACAAGTAAGTGAGGCATCTTGGCAAGGTCAAAGACGATACACTCGTTCTGAATATTTCGACCCACAACGATAGGTAGTTCACCCTTAAACTCCATAAAACGCTCGGTACAAAGGGATGAACGCATTGAGACAATAGCGGGCTTACGATTTGGCACCTCTATACCGACCGTTCCGCGCTCAGGTATCGGCGTTACACGCACGCTGCTCGCCTTAAGCGCTTGAGCAATCTCCTTAGATAATCCCTCAACACGCGCCACCTTTACACCGCGGTCAAGTTCAACCTCATAGAGGGTAACTGTCGGACCTGTAGTAGCTGTAACATTAATAATAGATATCTTAAAGTCGGCAAGTACTTGCTTAAGGTTGAGCGTATTCTCCTCAATCTCCTGATCTGACACAGTAGCGCTGCCATCACGCTCGTCAAGCAGTTCAACCAATGGCAAATTGTAGTTTCGAGTAGCATCGGGATTAAATACGCGGTGTTTCTCAGCGTCAGCATCGGTAAGTTCACTATCGCCCTCAGGGTCGATAACCTCAACCACCAACGGAGCATTTACTTCAGGTTGCTCTTCCTGCTCTGGTTCTTCTGCAACGGGAACAACCTCAGGGATAACCTCTATCTCAGGCTCAGGTGTTGGCTCAGTCTCTGGTTCGACCTCCGGCTCGACCTCCGGCTCTGGTGCAATTTCAGGCGCAGGAGTCGGTTCAGCCACAGGGGCAGGAGCGACTTCAACCGACGGCTCAGTAGGAGCGTGCTTAATAGATGTAGCGACTTTGCCGACAATATTCTTACTCTTATGGGCAATACCGACACCTATATTATTTATAATCTCTATAACGCGGATATTAATAAAGACTAATACCAAAATCCAAGCAACAACCAAAGAGATAACCACTCCCGGGGTACCAAGAGATTTATAGAGCAAACTAGACATCTCCAAACCGATAGCACCACCCCAGCCTGAATTAAACATCTCAGCCTTAGTACCAAGAGCAGCACCGAGAGTGAGTGAGCCCAGAATTGTGAGCAGACCCAACACTATAAGTGTATGGTCATAGAGCTTAAAGCTACGGCTAAAGAAGCGGTAGGATACAACCAAGACCATAAATGGAACGAGCAGAGCAAACAGACCAAATCCATCGCTCACAAGCACGCGGGCCAACCACGAGCCCTCAGCTCCTGTAGTACCGCTACCCATACTCTCTACCTGCCAATTGAAAAGGTATATAGTCTCAACGCTGAGCATATAAAGACCTATGCCCAAAAACAATATACCCATTACCCAACAGGCAGTACGGATGCGTTGGTCACG
This sequence comes from Alistipes sp., assembly GCA_017383345.1. GTDB lineage: Bacteria > Bacteroidota > Bacteroidia > Bacteroidales > Rikenellaceae > Alistipes. The sequence continues at coordinate 4,854 of JAFNYE010000227.1, forward strand.
GAGTGGAGTCTGTTCACGACCCTTAACAGGAGTCTGTTTCTTAGTTTTTGGTTTTCTCTTTACTTCAATATCCATACGCTCTTTTCTCTAACATTTGTAAATAGCTCTCATCAGCCAAAGTTAAAAAGCGATAAGAGGCTTTATTTTGACTCTCCGCGCGCAGAGAGTTGCTATCAAGCAGTTGTTCTACACGACGGCACACAGCCTCTCCCGAGTCGATAACCTCAACCTCGCGGTCGGCGATAACGCGCTCAATAGTATCTTTCAAAAAAGGATAGTGTGTGCATCCAAGCACAATCTTATCTGCACCCGCAGCGATAAGCGGCTCTACTACCCTACTAACACACTCCTCAGCCTCGGGACTATTCTCAAGGCCCTGCTCCACCAGCTCTACAAAGCCCTCGCCCACAGCCTTGAGGATATTCACCCTATCGGCATAGCGGGCCGAGGTAGCGGTAAAGAGTTCACCCTCAAGAGAGCGCTTGGTTGCGAGCACCGCCACGCAGCCACTCTTACTACTAAGCGCCGCAGGTTTTACTGCTGGCTCTAAACCCACAAAAGGGATATGGGGATAGGTTGCACGCAGATGCTCTATAGCCACAGCTGTAGCAGTGTTGCAGGCTATAACAATCAGTTTGCAACCCTCGGCTATAAGTCGCTCGACAGCCTCAACGGTATAGCTCAAAATCTGCTCCTTGCTCTTTGAACCATAGGGGCAGCGCACTCCATCGCCAAAAAAGAGGAGTGACTCATTAGGCAGATGAGTATATAGCTCACGCCATATACTCAATCCACCCATTCCGCTATCGAAAAGACCTATCGGGCTGTTGTTCATTTTTAATAGGTTCGGTTAAGTTCTTCGCGCTTTGTACCCATCAGCTTATTTGTAAGCTCATTCTCCGAGTAGTCGAAGCTCTCAGTAAAACGGGTCTGCTCGTAAACATTACCGTTGGTATCCTCTGCCACAACCTTGATAACCTTTGCATCAGGGTTCTTGAGCTTAAGACGGTAGAGGTGGTTACACTGGGTAAGGTAACCCTTACGGCCGCCACCGTTCCACTTGCTGTAACTATCGGTTATATGGCCATAGCTACGACCTACAACGCCGATATGGTAACCAACCGCATACCAATCGCGGCTTGAATCTGCCTCAGGAACGCTATCGCGGGTTACAGGGATACGCTCCATCTGACCTGTCAGCACGCCATCCTCATAAAGAGTGACCTTCCAATCCTCATCTGCCATAAAGACATTGGCAAGAACGGTATCGTGGGTATATGGGAAGCGGAACTTCTCAAACTCGCCACCGAACTCTGCATCGCCACGATACATACGGATTTGGTATGAGATATCGTGGCCTGTACCCTTGTACCACCAATTCTTGATATGAGCGCCATCGACATCATAGATAGTATAACCATTAGGTGCGCCATCGCCATTGACACAGCTCCACCAGAATGCACCACTTGCAGCCGCGTGAACATGCTCAAAGATGCCCAACTTATTAACCTTGTGGTTCATAAAGTGAGTGTGGCCAATCATAATATGAGCCTCCTTAAACGGAGTGAGCAGACGGCGAACAGCATCCACATTTTTCTTCATACGCTCATAAAGACCAATATGGAGGCAGAGAATAACCATCTTATCCTTTGGCACAGCAGCCAAATCCTGACGCAACCACTCGAGCTGCTCATCGGTAAATGACGGATTGCCATACTCCTTATGATAACGGAACTTGTTAGGGTTATCATCGGCAATATAGTCCTTCATCGAAACAATATGCACATCGCCTCTATTCCAAGAGTAGTTCACAGGGCCAAAGACCTTCTCAAAAGCACGCTGATAAGCCAGATTATAGGTGCTTGTACCCTTTGAGAGCTTTACAGGGGGCTCTGTAAAGTCGTGGTTACCGATAGTTTGGAAGAAGAGCAAGTGGCTATTTTGGTAACCCATAGCCTTACGCATAGGCTCCATATACTTGTTACACTTATGCTTTCCCTCGGTATAAGCCATATCGCCCAAAGTGACGCCATAGCAAGGAAGAGTCTGCTCGTCAACATACTTACGCATATCCACAACAGTCTCGCGCTCAAAACGCTTTACATGGAACTCACACTGCGCCTGAGGGTCTGCAAGCATAATAAGACGGAACTGCTTCTCATCCGAAGTGTTCGGTGTGAGGGTAAAGTCATACTTCTTAACCTTGCTGTCTAAAGTCTGGTAGAAATCAGGATGACCATCCTTTACATTTACCTTATAAGCAGAAGGTATTGAGTAGAACACATGTACCGCATCGGACGAGGTGGTCATCTTATATCGACCCTTTGCGTCGGTTGTAACACATGTAAAACCGTCGCTGACAGTCACGCCCGCAATACCCTTGCCGTCAGTAGAACGGAGAGTACCCGAAATTTTCATCTGAGCAGAGGCTGTGAAAGCCATTGCTACGAATGATAAAATAAGCAAAATCTTTTTCATAAGTGGTCTATTTAGGTTGTTTAAGTTTTCTTATATTATTAAGTATCAAGTCGATAACCGCATCGTCAGACATTGCATCGCAATCTATAACAACATCGGCCTGCGAATAGACAGGCTCGCGCTCAGCCATGTGGGTGGTCATAAATGCCAGCAGTTGCTCGTCATTGAGTCCACGGAACTTAGGTCGCTTTGCCCTGCCATAAGGCGAGAGGCGACTCATAATATTCTGCGGAGAGCGACGAAGATATACCGACAAACCCAAGCTCTTAATTTGAGCCATATTATCGCCCCACATAGGCAGTCCGCCGCCCGTAGAGACAACCACATCATCCTCCGATGCCGTATCAACCAAGACGCTATGCTCCACCGAGCGGAAGTAATCCTCTCCCTGATAGGTTATAATATCGGCAACCGAAGCACCCTCGCGCTGCTCAATACGACTATCGGTATCGACAAAATCGAGGTGGGCAAAGCGAGCTATTTTTCTGCCCACAGTACTCTTGCCGCAGCCCATATATCCAATCAAGTAGAGACGCATAACCAATCTTTATTACCGCCGTTGTTAGAATAGGTTGAGTTGCTCGGTCTTATACTCCTCGTCCTCCGACATCATTACAGGAGTCTCCTCTTCCATCTCCTCACCCTCAATCATCGGCTCCTCAATCATTGGCTCCTCTGGCTCGTCCTCAAGTGTTTCAGGCTCCTCCGGCTCAATGAAGGTAAGTGTATCGACATCGTATGTGGTAAGGCGCTTACCCTTAGCCTTGCGGCTCTTGACACCCACAAAATCATCAACTACAATCTCGTCGGCAGGGCGCGTTGCGTTATTACCCTTATAGGTTATAACCAGCTTTGACCCATTTTTAGAGCATATAGCCACAAAGTCGGCATTACCCTCTTCATCCAGGAACGGCAATAGGCGGTCGGTCATATCGAGTTGGAAGCGCTTCATATAGTAGAAGCCTTGCTCACGGTCAAAGTAACAGAGGTTGTATATCTTTGAGCCGTTGTACTTCTCAACCTTAACCGTATCGTCCGGGAAGTGTTGCGCAGTATCGAAGCCCGTTATATAGTACTGGTGTTTAGCGGTCCAAACAACAATCTTATCATCGCCCTTGAACTGACCTACCAAAGTACCACGACCATCTACATTGAGGCGACGGATATCCTCATCCCACCAAATATCTTGCGCTCCGAGAGTCGATGTACCCTTCTTCTTGATAGTAATCTTATGTATAGGATAACGCGAGAAGAGATTACCCTGACTCTGGCGACCCTTAATTGCAAGCTCCGCAAAGTCCAAATCGACAATAACCTTCTTCAAGCGTGGACGCGGCTTGAAATATACCTTGAGCACCTCAGCCTCGCCATTAGGATTAACCGAAAGGTGTAAAATCTCACTCTTAGGTGTACCCTTAGTCATATTGTACTCCTTATCGCGGGTGATGCCCTTGATAGCACAACGCTTCATAAGCAGCGGGCCATTTTTACCTCCGTCGCGATAGAGAACATTGTAGATTGTGCGCTCATCGTTACGCTTGAACACTCCTATATATAATATATCCTTATCAAAGAAACGCTTCTCGGCTACCTTTGTGATGATATAGCGACCATCCTTGAGTATAACGATAACATCGTCAATATCGGAGCAGTCGCATACATACTCAGCATCCTTCATACTCTTACCAATACCAAAGAAGCCCTCTTTGCGATCGACATAGAGTTTTGCATTAGAGACAGCTACCTTAGTTGAGTCGATAATATCGAAGCTTCTAATCTCGGTCAAGCGGTCGCGACCCTTTCCATAACGCTCGCGGATGCGCTCAAAGTAAGCGATTGTAAACTCGGTAAGATGCTCCAAGTCGTAGTTCACCTGCTTTATCTCCTCGTCTATGCGCTTAATCTCGTTGTCCGCCTTATCCATATTAAAGCGCGAGATACGGATAAACGGCAAACATACAAGGTGCTCGATATCCTGCTCATCAATAGCGCGACGCAGCTTCTTGACAAATGGCTTGAGAGCCTCATTTACAGCCGAATGAGCCTCCTCAACCGACTTTTTACCCTCAAGCACCTGGTAAATCTTATTCTCAATAAAGATGCGCTCAAGAGATATTCGGTGCCACTGGTCGTTCAGCTCGCCCAACTTAATCTCAAGTTCCTGACGCAGCAAATCCTTGGTATGCTCTGTAGAGTGGCGCAAAATATCGCTCACACCCATAAACTCAGGGTGCTTGTCCTTAATAACGCAAGCGTTTGGAGAGAGCGATATTTCACAAAGTGTGAAGGCGTAAAGTGCGTCAATAGTCTTATCGCACGACTCGCCCGAAGCCACATGTACAACAATCTCTGCATTCGACGCAGTATTATCGTCGTAATTCTTAATCTTAATCTTACCCTTCTCCTGGGCCTTATTGATTGACTCCTTGAGGGTCTCTGTGGTTATAGAGAATGGTATCTCCGAAATAACAAGTGTACTCTTATCTACCTTTGAAATCTTGGCTCGCACCTTTACCGCACCACCACGAAGTCCGTCGTTATAACGCGACACATCTATCATACCGCCCGTAGGGAAGTCAGGATAGAGCTGGAATGGCTCGCCCTTGAGATGGGAAATAGCGGCTGTGATAAGCTCATTGAAGTTGTGAGGCAAAATCTTTGACGCCAAACCTACAGCGATACCCTCTGTTCCCTGCGCAAGCAAGAGCGGGAACTTTACAGGCAGAGCCACAGGTTCCTCTTTACGACCGTCGTATGAGAGCATCCACTCTGTAGTCTTGCGATTGAAAACTACATCGAGGGCGAACTTTGAGAGACGGGCCTCAATATATCGAGGTGCCGCAGCCGGGTCGCCCGTAAGGATGTTACCCCAGTTACCCTGACAATCTATCAAAAGCTCCTTTTGGCCCATCTGCACCAACGCCGCACCGATACTTTGATCACCGTGAGGGTGGTACTGCATAGTCTGACCCACAATATTGGCAACCTTGTTATAGCGGCCATCATCAACGACCTTCATAGCGTGCAAAATACGGCGCTGCACAGGCTTAAGGCCGTCATCAATATGAGGTACTGCGCGCTCAAGGATTACATAAGAGGCGTAGTCCAAAAACCAATTCTTAAACATTCCCGTCAAACGGCTTACGCTCTGCTCAGCCATAAGGCGGTCATACTTACCCGACGAGGTTTGATCCTCAACAGGCATCTGTTCCATCAAATCTATCTCTTCTGCCATAATTCTCCATTTTAGAGCTCATCCGAGCCAATTTGCAAATGCGCCTCAATCAAATCCTCCTCAACACGCAGATTGTCCATAATAAAGTGCTGACGATCGAAGGTGTTGGTACCCATATAGAAAGTAAGCAGGTCTGTAATCGGGTCATCTTTGGTAATTCGCACACGGTCAAGACGGATATGCTCGCCGATGAAGCCTGCAAACTCGTCAGGCGAAATCTCACCAAGACCTTTAAATCGGGTAATCTCAGCCTTTGCTCCACACTTCTCAATAGCATCCAATCGCTCCTGCTCCGAGTAACAATAGAAGGTCTGCTTCTTATTGCGCACACGGAAAAGAGGGGTCTGCATAATAAAGAGGTGGCCGTTACGAATAAGGTCTGGGAAGTACTGCAAGAAGAATGTGAGCAACAACATACGGATGTGCATACCATCGACATCGGCATCGGTTGCGATAACCACCTTCTCATAGCGCAAGTTCTCCACATCGTCATCAATATTCAGGGCGTTATGCAGATACTTAAACTCGTCATTTGCATAGGCCTGAGCCTTCTTCTTACCGAAGGTGTTGAGAGGCTTTCCTCGAAGCGAGAATACAGCCTGTGTAAGAGCGTTGCGGGACTTGGTAATAGAACCCGACGCAGAGTTACCCTCGGTAATAAATATCATTGTCTGCGATGCAAGTTCACTCTTATCGCCGCGGTGTATCTTACAGTCACGAAGGTTTTTATTATTGAGCAACAGGCGCTTATTTGCCTCGCGACTCTTCTTCTGCACGCCTGCCATTGCCTTACGCTCCTTCTCGCTCTCGACTATCTTGCGCTGTATAACCTGCGCTACATCGGGATTGCGGTGGAGGTAATTATCGAGTTCAACCGCCAAAAACTCGCCGATATATTGACGCATAGAGATACCCTCTGCTGCATCTTTGCTTCCGAGCTTAGACTTAACCTGATTTTCAAACACAGGATTAGAGACGCGCACCGAAACGGCAGCCACAATAGAGGTACGGATATCCGCCGGATCGTAATCCTTGCGATAGAAGTCTTTGAGGGTCTTTACCACCATTTCACGGAAAGCGGCCTGATGTGTACCACCAAGCCAGGTGTTCTGACTATTGGCAAAGGTGTAGTATGTCTCGCCGTAACCTGTAGAGTGGGTCATAGCAATATCTATATTCTTGCTTGACAGATGAATTGGAGGATAGAGCATTGTCTGGTTCTCCATACTGTCATTTACAAGATCGAGCAGACCATTCTTCGAGCTATATGACACACCATTGAAGGTCAAAGTAAGTCCCACATTGAGGTATGCATAGTTATGGACCATTTGCTCAATATAGTCAACATTGAACTCGTAGTTCGGGAATATCTCCGGATCGGGAACAAACGACACAAATGTTCCATTCTTCTCCTTTACGCCGCTCTCACGATTATCCGAAAGCATCAAACCCTGCGAGAATACCACCTCGCGAGCTTCGCCGTCACGCACCGAGCGAACGGTAAATTCTGTAGAGAGGTAGTTCACAGCCTTCACACCCACACCGTTAAGACCCACGGTCTTATCGAAAGCAGAATCCTCGCCCTGATCGTACTTTGCACCTGTATTAATCTGCGACACAACGCTATCAAGGGAGTTGAGCGGAATACCACGACCATAGTCGCGCACCGATACGCGGTTATTCTCAAGTTTTATCTCCAGAGTCTTTCCATAGCCCATAATAAACTCGTCAATGCCGTTATCGACAACCTCCTTGACAAGCACATACAGGGCGTCGTCACGATCCGAGCCATCACCCGGAGTGCCTACATACATACTTGGTCGTCTTCGCACATGCTCACGCGGGGTGAGCTGTTGTATGGCCTCATCGCCATAGCTGTTTTTCTTCTGTACTTCTGCCATATATAGTCTATCTTTTCTTCATTATTTAGAGCTAATCTGCTCATACTCTGCCAACATCATTTCGCGAGTAGAGTTGATAAGTTCAGGCATATCGGTATTCTGCACCTTCTCCACGCTAATTGGAGGCAATACGCTAACGCTAAGTTCGTTGCGCCAATTAACCATAAAATTCTTCTTAAGTACATCACGGGTGCCGTGCATCACTACAGGCAAAATCTCAACACCCGCCTCCTTAGCCAAAGCAAATGCGCCCTGCTTAAAGCGACCCATTTCGCCACTCTTTGAGCGAGTACCCTCAGGGAACATAGCAATAGAAGCACCGCGACCAATCCACATTTTACCCTTCTCGGTAACTTTACGCATAGCGCCGGCGCCATCCTTACGGTCAATAGCTATATCGCCGTGAATGGAGAGCAGCGGGCCGATGTAAGGCATACGGAAAACCTCGCGCTTACTTACCCAACGGAAGTTAAGCGGCAAAAAGTAGAGCGCTAAGATATCAGCCATAGAGTTATGGTTGATAACGATAACATAACTCTTTGACTTATCGATATTCTCAAGGCCCTTAATATGGCGCTTCCAGGTTGGAGGCACAAGCCAAAAGAACATACATATACCTCTTGAGAGTGAGTGAACCACCCTGCGAGCTTTATCAAACGGATAGCACACAATTAGTGCAAGAACCGACAAAATAAAAAAGATTGTCAGTTCAATCAAAACATAGATGTAAAAAACAAGTGACAACATATTTTCCAATATATTTATATCCGTGCAAAGATAGAATTTTTTGCGGTTTTTAAGAAAAATTAGCACAAAAAGTTATTAACAATCTCAATTTTCACTATCTTTGCGGTATGAAATTTAGAAAAGAGTATAAAGTTAGAGAGATTGCCGGCGAAAATGTTATTATCAAGCAGGGTCGCTTCGGCGCTGATATGACTCGCGTAATTGCGCTCAATCAGTCATCATTGTTACTGTGGAACGAGCTTCAGGGTCGCGATTTTGAGGTTGAAGATGTTGTCAAAGTTCTTACCGACAACTACGAAATTGACGCAACCGTTGCCCTGACCGACGCTACAGCGTGGGTGGAGAAACTCAAAGAGTGCGAATTGGTTGAATAATGGGACGCAAGAGATTTATATCGTCACTACTGCTCGCTATCTATCTGTTGGCGAGTTGTGGCGCTATGCTCAGCGTTACCCTCTGCCACTGCTCCCGCAGTCAACACTTTAAGTCGAAGCACAGCTGTTGTCACGCCCACCACCACGCATCTTGCAACGGCGAGGGTATAAAGCTACCCAACAAATGCGGCTGCACCCACGATCACTCCACCGAGATAGATCTCTACAACTACGACAAACAATCGGCTGTAGTCATAACACCTGCTGTTTGCAACGCCCTTCCTGCGATGATACAGCAGTCATACACTTTGCTACATAGCCAAACAACAAACCTTATATGCCAGCGGAAAATTCCGCTACCTCAATCACATTTCATTGCTACTAAGGGGTTAAGAGCCCCTCCTGTTGTTGCGTAAATACTAAAGGAACAAATTCCGTAATTAGTTAACACACAACAATTTACAGCAATGAAAAAAATCACGATTTTATTTTTAGCACTCACTGTGCTCGGTCTATCGAGTGCAAAGGCGCAAGATATTACCGGTCGCGTAATGGATGCGGCAGGCAACCCACTGCCAGGAGCGTCAGTCTATTGGGCAGACACCAATGTGGGCGAGGCCGCCAACGCCGACGGATACTATCGCCTACATCGCGTTAAGGATTACAACCGTCTGGTTGGCTCATTCCTCGGCTACACAAACGACACCATTACCGTTGACAAAAGCACCACCGAGGTATTTTTCAAACTCTCCGAAGGTGTTGCTGTTGAGAGTGTAGTTGTAGAGGGCAACCTTCGCGGCAACTACATCGGTCAAGAGGGTATTCTCAAGAACGAAAACATCTCATTTGCAGGTCTTTGCAAAATGGCGTGCTGCAACCTTGCCGAGAGTTTTGAGAACTCCGCATCGGTAACAGTCGGCTACTCAGATGCAATATCCGGCGCACGACAAATCAAGATGCTCGGACTTGCGGGCACATACACCCAGATACTCGATGAAAATCGCGCCATTATGCGCGGCCTGAGCGCCCCATACGGTTTGGGTTACACTCCTGGTATGTGGCTCAACTCCATTCAGGTATCCAAAGGCATCTCGTCTGTCACAGCTGGTCACGAGGCGGTAACGGGACAAATCAATCTCGAACATCGCAAGCCTACAGATGAGGAGCGTTTCTTCCTTAACCTATACCTTGACAACGAGCTTAAGCCTGAGGTTAACCTCTCCACCGCCCTGCCTGTAACTAAGGACAAAAGGCTATCAACAGTCATCTTAGCACACGCCTCAGCCGACACCCACAAGTTTGACCACAATGGCGACGGCTACCGCGACCTGCCTATGGCGCGTCAGTTCAACATCGCCAACCGATGGCTCTATCAAGGCCAGAACGGCATTCAGGTACGCTGGGGTGCAAAGTATGTCAACGACCACCGTGTTGGCGGTCAAATGGCCTTCAAGGAGTCGATGAAGGAGGACAAGAATGGTAAAGCGTGGTACGATTGGTGGCGCGAAGAGGGGCTCTATGGCTCAGTTGTTGCCAATCAGGAAGCTAACGCCTACTTTAAGATGGGAAAGCCCGTGGGAGAGGCCGTTTTTGACAAGGAGGAGAGTAGTGAAATGCGTTCAAATATAGCTATGATCCTCGACTACGACTACTTTAAGGAGGATGCATATTTTGGCGCTGATAAAGCATATATAGGCAGTCAGAATATGACCAACCTCAACCTTATGTACACCCACTATTTCACCTACAACTCATCGCTCGCAACGGGCCTTACCGCCTCGTCACGCTGGGTTGGGGAGGATTTGACCGACCGCACCTGGTCTGATACCAACGCTTTGCGCAACTTTGACCGCAACGAGACAGAAGTGGGTGCTTATGCAGAGTACACATATAACATCAAGGAGAAATTCTCGGTTGTAGCAGGCGTTCGTTACGACTACAACTTCTACTTCCGTAAGCACCTGTTTACCCCTCGCGGCCATATCAAGTGGAACATCACTCCGACAACAGTTTTGCGAGGTTCAGCAGGTCTTGGTTATCGTCCGACCGATATCGTGACAGACAATATCGGCATTATGGCTACAGGTCGCAAAATCGCCTTTGACGCACAGTTTGGTCGCGACTTTGACCGTATGGAGAGCGCCCTGACAGCAGGTGGTTCACTCTCGCAGATGATCTCTACAGTCAACTACCGCGACCTTACCATCAGCTTTGACTACTTCCGCACACAGCTCTTCCACAGCGTTATCGTTGACCAGGAGCGCGATGCTGAGGCTATTCACATCTACACCACCGATGGCAAGTCTTATACCAACACATATCAGGCCGACCTGAGTTGGGCTCCCGCTGAGCGACTCGATATTTTTGCTACATTCCGCTATACCGACTCCAAATATACCATCACACGCGCCGATGGCAGCCAGCAGCTGGTTGAGCGACCACTTGTAAGCCGTTTTAAGACCCTGCTCAATATTCAGTATGCAACACCTATGCGTCGTTGGACATTCGATGTAACCGCACAGCTTAATGGCAAGAGTCGCATTCCTACACAAACGGGCAATATCGAGGATAGCGAGTACTCGCCTATATACCCAATGTTCTTTGCGCAGATAACACGCAAAATTAAGGCGTGGGACATCTACCTCGGTTGTGAGAATATCGCCGGATACAAGCAGAAAAACCCTATTTTGGGCTACGCAGACCCATACTCAACAGCGTTCAACTCGTCATGCGTATGGGGACCACTTATGGGCCGCAAAATCTATATTGGCGTACGATTTAACCTATATTAACCGTTATATACTAAACTAAACATATCAAGATGAAAAAGATTATCATTCTCGCAGTAGCGCTGTTCGCTGTAGCAGGCACTGCATTGGCACAGAAGGCTGCAAAGCAAACCGTAACAACCGTATTTATTACCGACATTGACTGCGAAGGCTGCACAAAGAAGATTTATGACAACTTCTACGGCAAAGGCGTAAAGAGCGTTAAGTGCGATGTTGCAACTAAGAGTGTGGCAGTAACCTACGACCCTGCAAAGAATACGCCAGAGGGCCTCATTCCTGCTTTTAAGACACTTAAAGTCAGCGTAGTTAAGCATATGACCGAGGAGGAGTTCGCAAAGCACAAGGAGCACAACCACCACGGCCACAGCCACAGCCACGCCGGCCATAAGCATTAGTAACTGAGCAGAACCCACAGTTATTCCAACCACCCCGTAATTCGTTTCCGAGTTACGGGGTTGTTGCATTATAAGCATCGTAGAAATTTCAATTCAAACACCTCCAAAATGGCTCAAATGCTTATTATTATAAATGTATATTTATAAGGAAATGGTAGAAAATGTCGGCAAAACGGCATAACCAACGAAAAATTTGCTAACTTTGTGACAACAACTTACAGCGAAATATGTAAAATAACAATAAAACTTATGAAAACAAAACTACTTTTTGGATTGGGTTGCGTGGCGATGCTTTTCGCTAGTTGCACCAAAGACCCTGATGAGGTGATTGTTTCGATTCCAAAACAGATGCCTATTCAGTTGTCGGGCTCGATTGATCAAGTTGTGAAATCGCGCGTAAACGATGATGGCTTCTGCAATGGAGATGGCTTTGGTCTCTTTGCTGTTAATTATGAGAATGGCGTACCAGGAACTTTACTTGAATACGGCAATCAGGCTAACAATGTCCGCTATGTATTCAATGAGAAAGAGTACAAGTGGACTCCCGACTATCCTGTCTACTATCGTGATAATATTACGCCTGTGGATATGATTGGTTACTATCCATATAATGGTGCACTCGAAAATGTAAACAACTACTCTTTCGAGGTGCAACAAGACCAGTCAACAACAGTCGAATCAACTCTTATGGGTGGCTACGAGGCGAGTGACTTCCTCTGGGGTAAGGTTGAGAATGTGCAGCCTACAGCGGAGCGTATCAATATCAAGTTCAACCACGCTATGGCGGGTGTGCAGGTAGAGCTTAAGGAGGGCAACGGTTGGGCAGATGGCGAGTGGGCAAGCGTAGAAAAGCACGCTCTTATTGCCAATACAATCCGTAAAGCCTCTATCGACTTGGCAACAGGTGCGGTAACTGCCGTGGGTGAGCGCGATATTACCGATATCGTTCCCGCTATCAATGGCGAGTACTATCGTGCTATTGTTGTGCCACAAATCATCGATGCCTCTATGGCACTTATGCGTATTACGGTTGATGGCACTCCTTACCTCTTCCGTAAGAGCGAGGCTCTTGAATATGAGGCGGGCAAACTGCATAAGTTTACTATCTCAGTTTCGAAGAAGGAACTCACGGGCGTGGAATTCGAACTTGTTGGCGAGGAGATCACCCCTTGGGAGAGCGAGACAATTTCTCACGATGGCAAAGCTCGTGAATATATCGTAATAAATGTTCCTGAGGCATCAAACGATAGCTCTGGTGCGCTTAAAGTGGCTATTGAGTGTGCAGGTTTCGAATCTGCTCGAATTTCAAATTTAAAAATTACAGGTCGCCTCAATGAAAGGGACTTTGTTTTTATGCGAGAAAATATGGCGGTATTGTCATATGTCAATATAGAGGATGTGGTGTTATGTGCTGATTATAGTAACGATACGAACAATAAATTACCTTGGAGTGCTTTTAATGGCTTAACTAATTTGCAAAGTGTTATTCTTCCTACAACCGTAGAAGAGATCGGTCATAATGCATTTTGCGGAACGCGCATTAGATCGATGTATTTCCCAAATAGCGTAAAAAAACTTGGTCAAAATTTATTTGCCGTAACTGGAGAACATCCCATAGAGAGGGTTAATATTCCTACAAGTTTGGAAGAGATAGGTGATTGTGCTTTTCAAAAAATCGACAAAATTGAAAATTTCCATCTTCCTCATACCCTTAAGAAGATTGGTGCGTCTGCATTCGATAGAGCGGGATTAAACTGTGAATTACATATCCCCGAATCGGTAGAAGAAATTGGAGACAATGCTTTTTATGGCTGTGGATTAATCGGAGGGTTAAGGATTCCTAATAGTATTACCCATATAAGTGACTATGCTTTTGCAGCGAATCCGTTTGGAGGAAACTTAATTCTGCCTCAATCATTATTAACTATTGGAACATCTGCATTCCATAATGCAGAATTTACAGGCGAACTGATTATTCCTGACGGTGTTGTTTCAATAGGCGCAAGTGCATTTTGTCTTGACAAATTTTCGGGAGAACTTCGACTGCCCAAAACCGTAAACTATATTGGAAGGGATGCATTCAATGGTGTGGGATTTACTGGAACATTAGAAATACCTATAGATGTACAATATGTAGATGCTTCAGCCTTTACATACACCAACATATCATCAATTGTTATCCATAGTGGAGTAAGAGAAATTTCAGGTACAGCATATTTAAATCATATTGAATCTGTCGTTTGTAAAGGAAAAAACCCTCCAGCAATGAGTACGCACTCATTTATAAACAATGCCTGGGGAGGTTCTAATGAACAGGCGATACGAAGCATTAATATTCAAGTTCCCGAGGAAGCATTATACAAGTATCAAACAGCACAATATTGGGGTGATTATATACCTTCTGTATATCGCGACTTTAAACTTGATTTGGAGCGTACCTACGCTTTGAATGCTCAGTTTTCGAGGAAGATGATTGTTCGTGCGCCAGCGGATATGGAGTGGAGTGTAACTCATAAGCCTGACTGGGTAACTGTGACGCCATCGAGTGGCTTGGGCAAAATCGAAGTAACAATCACGTGTGACGAAATGGCTCGTGGCAATGGCAACCGTGCCGACTCGTTGGTATTCACGCCTACAGCTTATGACTATTATAAGGTGGTAAAGGTAGAACAATGTGATTATCAGTACAACAATGGCGATGTTATAACCAACCAAATGGCAACTAAGGGTAACGGTGTAAATATTGTCTTTATGGGCGACTGTTTCGATGCAAAGGATATTGCAGAGGGCTACTACGAGGAGATAATGAACGAGGCGATAGAGCATTTCTTTGCGGTTGAGCCCTATAAGACATATCGTGACTACTTCAATGTATATACTGTGGTTGGACACTCTGCAGATAGCGGCCTACCTACGACATATACCATAAATAAAGAAACTCTATTTGAGTCGCGATATTCGTATGATCCAATGCTAGGATTCGACTTTAAAATAAACCAAAATAAGTGTTTCGAATATGCTTGCTTTGCTCCTACAGTAACTAAAAATAATCTATGCCAAACACCGGTGGTAGTAATAGAAAACTCGAATGTATATGGCGGTATTACATATATGTGGGGTGATAATAGCTCTCTTGCTGTGCAAAGTATTATGCGTAATTCATATCCATTTGATTTTAGAGGCGTTATTCAGCACGAGGTAGGAGGTCATGCATTCGGAAAGCTATTGGATGAATATATATATCACGGAACTTTCATAGATAGCTGCAATTGTTTTGACGGGTGTCCTCACGATGACAAATTTTTAGCACAACAGGCACTAGGGTGGGGTAAAAATCTTTCACTTAACGCAAGTCATTATGATGTGCCTTGGAGTCATCTAATTTTCGACCCTCAGTACTCAAGTTATGTGGAGATGTATGAGGGTGGATATATGCACCAACGAGGAGTGTATCGCTCGGAGCAAAACTCGTGTATGAACAACAATGTACCTTATTATTCGGCTATATCCCGTCAAGCAATTGTTGAGCGTATTATGGAGTATGCGGGCGAGGAGTTTACTTTTGAGAAATTTAAGGCGAAAGATAGTGCTGAGATTGGTCCTGTACCTATGTCGATGACACGAGGCGTTGCGACTGAGGCGGAATCTTACAATCCATTGCATAATGAGCCAGTGATAGTAGGCGAGAAACCTGAGTTGAACTTCTAATAACAAGCGGATATGAAAAAATATATAGCAATAATAGCTCTTGCACTTGTGGCAATGAGCTGCGAAAAGGAGAATATCGACAATACCCCAGTTGTTGAGGATGGTGTGATGCGCATAGAGGCATTGCACCCATCAACACGAGCAACAGAGACATCTTTTGAAAATGGCGATGTAATTGGTCTTTATGCCACAACCTATGAGGGTGAGGCTGCTATGCCATTGCAGATTTCAGGAAACTGGCTCAACAACGAGGCGTTGACCTACAATGGTAGCTCGTGGTCTGGTCGCAGAACCTTCTACTGGGCCGATGGGCTAATGGATGTATATGGCTACTATCCATTTATGGAGCCAACAGTTATCAACAAGCACAAGTGGGCAGTGCAGACCGACCAGTCGCTCCCTGCAACCGAGGGCGCGCTATCTGCATACGAGGCTTCGGACTTCTTGTGGGCAAAAGCCGAGGGCGTGTCGAAGGAGGATGGCTCGGTGCAACTGCAGTTTAAGCATATGTGCTCGAAGGTGGTCATCAAGCTCGTCAAGGGCGAGACGTACACCGATGCCTTCCCCGAGGATATAGATGTCTACCTCTATAGCACAGTGCCAGAGGCGTTGATCAACTTCACCACAGGTATTGTGTCGAAAGATCCTCACGGAACAAAGCAAAAGATCAAGGCACGCAAGGTGGCTATAGACACTTTTGAGGTGATTGTAGTACCACAAAGCATATTGGAGTATGCACCAT
>JAFNYE010000228.1 GCA_017383345.1 Alistipes sp.
CTCCTTTATTATTTTTTTGTTTTGCGGAGGATACTGGATTCGAACCAGTGGATACCTTACGATATCGGCAGTTTAGCAAACTGCTGGTTTAAGCCACTCACCCAACCCTCCGTACATCTTATTTTTAAGAGCGTACAAAAGTAGTGCTTTTTTCTTAATGTGCAAAATAATTTGCCATTTTTTTTTCAAAAAATATCTTTGCCTGATATTTGTACCTAAATATATATATAAATTTCAAAGAAAAATTTGTAACTTTGCGCGTTATGAGTAAAAATAGTAATGATATAATAACTTCGCTCCAAAATAGCGAGTACCAATACGGCTTCACCTCCGACATTGAGACCGAGACTCTGCCTGCGGGTCTTAACGAGGGTGTTGTGCGTGAGATTTCGCGTCGCAAGGGTGAGCCTGAGTGGCTTTTGGAGTACCGCCTCAAGGCCTTTGCCTTGTGGCAGAAGATGCCGCTCCCAACCTGGGCGCATCTGAATATTCCACCTATTGATTTTCAAAGCATTATATACTACGCTGAACCCAAGCCAAAGAAAAAGCTCAACTCTATGGATGAGGTTGACCCTGAGCTTAAGCGTACCTTTGACAAACTCGGTATCCCTTTGGAGGAGCAGATGGCTCTTGCCGGTGTGGCGGTAGATGCGGTTATGGACTCGGTGTCGGTTAAGACCACCTTCCGCGAAACCCTTGCCGAAAAGGGCATTATCTTCTGCTCTATTTCGGAGGCTGTGCGCGAGTATCCTGAGTTGGTGCAGAAATATTTAGGCTCTGTTGTAAGTTATGCTGACAACTTCTACGCTGCCCTCAATGCAGCTGTATTCTCCGATGGTTCGTTCTGCTACATCCCTAAGGGTGTGCGTTGCCCAATGGAGTTGTCAACCTACTTCCGCATCAATGCCAAAGGTACAGGTCAGTTTGAGCGTACCCTTATTGTTGCCGACGAGGGGGCTTATGTGAGCTACCTTGAGGGTTGTACCGCTCCGCAGCGCGATGAAAACCAGCTTCACGCTGCCGTTGTAGAGATTGTCGTTGAGCGCGATGCCGAGGTTAAGTACTCGACCGTGCAGAATTGGTACCCTGGTGACAAAGAGGGTAAGGGTGGCGTCTATAACTTTGTTACAAAGCGAGGCTTGTGTAAACAGAACGCCCGCCTGTCCTGGACTCAGGTGGAGACAGGATCGGCTATAACCTGGAAGTATCCAAGCTGCGTACTTGCTGGTGATAACTCGGTGGGTGAGTTCTACTCGGTGGCTATGACCAACAACTTCCAACAGGCTGATACGGGTACAAAGATGATACATCTGGGTCGCAATACCCGCTCGCGTATCGTCTCAAAGGGTATCAGCGCAGGCAGGAGCGAGAACTCCTATCGTGGCCTTGTAAAGATTGGGCCAAAGGCTGAAAATGCCCGCAACTACTCGCAGTGTGACTCGCTGCTTATTGGCGACAAGTGTGGTGCACATACATTCCCACACATTGACTGCCGTAATAAGAGCGCCATGCTGGAGCACGAGGCTACAACCTCAAAGATATCTGAGGACCAACTCTTCTACTGCAACCAACGCGGTATCTCTACCGAGGACGCCGTTGGCCTTATTGTTAACGGCTATGCCCGCGAGGTGCTTGCTAAGCTGCCTATGGAGTTTGCAGTCGAGGCGCAGAAGTTGTTGGCGATAAGCTTGGAGGGTTCCGTAGGATAATTTTAGCGTGAGGTCTTTGTTGTGAAAAGGCGCCATTATCTGCCACTAACAAAATATGCCCGTAATGGGCCGTACAATTAGTACAGCCCTCGCATTCAATTTTGCCGAGCGTTGCTACTACCACCTTTTGACAGCAAATTGGGGCGAGAATGTGGGTCGGTGTGAACTCTGGCGCTAAAATGGGTGTGTGACTGAGGGTTGTTGCAGCCACAGTAAGAATGTCGTAGGGACGAGATAAATTAGTGAAAATAATTAAAAGGTTTAAGGCTTAAAGCCTACAGCCAATAGTAAATAGATATGTTAAAGATTGAGAATTTACACGCCTCAGTTGGCGATAAAGAGATCCTTCGAGGTATAAACCTTGAGGTTAAACCTGGTGAGGTACACGCTATAATGGGCCCTAATGGCTCAGGTAAGAGTACTCTTGCATCTGTTATTGCGGGTAACGAGAAGTTTACCGTTACTCAGGGCAGTGTCTCATTTATGGGTGAGGATTTGCTTGACTTGCCTATTGAGGAGCGTTCGCGCAAGGGCTTGTTTATTGGTTTTCAGTACCCTGTTGAGATACCGGGTGTCTCAATGGCCAACTTTATGAAGATTGCTGTCAACGAGCAGCGCAAGTATAAGGGTCTTGAGCCGCTCACGGCTGCCCAGTTCCTCAAGATGATGCGCGAGAAGAGCGCTATTGTGGAGCTTGACCCTAAACTCACATCGCGTGCAGTAAACGAGGGCTTCTCGGGTGGCGAAAAGAAGAAAAACGAGATTTTCCAGATGGCTATGCTTGAGCCAAAGCTCTCTATTCTGGACGAGACCGACTCGGGCCTTGATATTGACGCACTACGCATTGTTGCTACTGGTGTTACCCGTCTTAAGCGAGAGGATAATGCAACGGTGGTAATTACCCACTACCAGCGTCTGCTCGACTATATTGTTCCCGACTATGTTCACATTCTCTACAAGGGTCAGATTATCTACTCGGGCGACAAGTCTTTGGCTCTCAAGCTCGAAAAGGAGGGCTACGATTGGTTGATTAACGACTATAAGGAGTAATATGGGTGTAGCAAAGTTGATTGAATCGGGCGCATTGAGACCTCTCAAGGGTAGTGTTATCGACAACACCACCGACTGCTCGTTGCCTTTTGTTGCGCTCAACGACCCTAAGTTTCGCCTATCTGTCGATACGGCACAACCCGTTCGTCTGGTTGTTGTTGCAACGGAGTCTATGCAGGGTAGCGTGGAGATAGAGCTTGCCGCTCACAGCTCTTTGAGCCTTGTGGTGTGGCTTGCGGCAGATAGTTACCTCTCGGTATCGGTCAAGCAGGCGGAGGGTTCGCAGTGCGATAGCTTTGTCTCGGTGGTAAGCAGCTCCGACGCAACCTTTAACTTCGACCTTAACGGTGTTGAGGCATCAAATCGCTTTAACGCTATATTTGTTGCCAATGGCTCTGACCACGCAAAGATTGCTCTGACTACGCGTCACAATGTGAGTGACTGCAAGAGCAACTCACTTATCAAGGGTGTTGCTATGGATCGCGCTACGGGTGAATTTCGCGGTTTGGTCTATGTTGCTCCCGATGCCCAGCGCACCGATGCCCAGCAGCAGAACCGAAATATAGAGCTTGATAACTCCCATATTGTTGCCCTGCCACAGTTGGAGATTTATGCCGACGATGTGCGTTGCTCCCACGGCTCAACCGTAGGCTATGCTGACGAGCAGGCTCTATTCTATATGCGTCAACGCGGTTTGGATATGGCCACAGCGCGCCGATTGCAGATTGAGGGCTTCATTGAGGATGTTGTCGGTCGTTGCAACCTTGAGCCTATATGTTGTCTTGTAAGAGAGAGCGTGAATAATAAATTATCGACTATATAATGGCATTTGATGTAGAGCAAATACGCAGTCAATTTCCGATACTATCCACATCGGTCTATGGCAAAAGCCTCGTCTATCTCGATAGCGGTGCTACTGCCCAGAAGCCGTTGTGCGTAATTGAGCGTGAGCGAGAGTTGTATCTGAGCACCAATGCCAATATACACCGAGGCGTACATCATCTCTCCGATAAGATGACCGCCCTCTATGAGCAGGCTCGAAAGAGGGTGTGCCGTTTTATAGGTGCTACAAAGAGTGAGCAGATAATCTTCACTTCGGGAGCTACCGCCTCTATCAATCTGGTAGCGTATAGTTGGTGCGAAAAGTTCCTGCAACAAGGCGATAATATCGTTGTCAGTCAGATTGAGCACCACTCCAATATCGTTCCGTGGCAGTTGGCAGCCCAGCGTAAAGGGGCGGAACTGAGGGTTATCCCTGTGGCTGACAATGGCGAACTTATCCTCGAAAACCTTGACCAAATTATCGACTCCCGTACCCGCGTAGTGGCTGTAACGCAAGCCTCCAATACTTTGGGTACTGAGCCTTGTTTGCGCACAATAATAGATATGGCACACTCCAAGGGTGCTGTGGTGTTGGTTGACGGATGTCAGGGCGTTGTTCACGGTAAGGTCGATGTCACCGAGTTGGATTGCGACTTTTATGCCTTCTCTGGCCATAAACTCTACGCTCCTACGGGTATAGGTGTACTCTATGGCAAGAGCGAACTGCTTGAAGCTATGCCTCCGTTTATGGGTGGTGGCGATATGGTTGATAAGGTAACCTTTGCACGCACCACCTTTGCTCCTCTGCCGCTAAAATTTGAGGCCGGTACAGCTAACTTTGTAGGTGCTGTGGCTCTGGGTGAGGCTATCGCTTTCCTTGAGAGCATTGACCTTGAGGGTGCTATTGCTCACGAGCAGGAGTTGTTGCGCTATGCTACCGAGCGCCTGCTCTCAATCGAGGGACTTACAATCTATGGCACAAGCCAGTGTAAGTCGCCGATAATTAGTTTCAATGTAGCGGGTTGCGACCACTACGATATAGGTATGATTTTGGACAAAATGGGCATTGCTATACGCACGGGCCACCACTGCGCACAACCTGTAATGGAGCGCTTTGGTGTCAATGGTATGTGCCGTGCCTCGTTGTCTTTCTATAATAATTTTGCCGATATTGACGCCCTTGTTGCGGGTGTTGAGAGGGCTGTGAGAATGTTGAGATAGTATGTTTATTGTTTTAGAGGGTTTGGATGGTGCTGGTAAAAGCACCCAGATAAAGCGCTTGCGTCAACTATTTGCCGATAGGGGTATTGAGAGTGAGTATGTTCACTTTCCACGCTTTGACTCGCCTGTTTATGGTGAACTTATAGCCCGTTTTCTGCGTGGCGAGTTGGGTAGCATAGAGAGTGTTGACCCTTATATCGTTGCGCTCCTCTTTGCGGGCGATAGAGCCGATATGGCTCCGCGTATTGCTCAGTGGCAGGCCGAGGGTAAGGTTGTTATCGTTGACCGCTATGTCTATTCAAATATAGGCTACCAGTGTGCAAAAATAGCCGATGCAGAGGGCCGAAAGCGCCTTAAGGAGTGGATACTCTCAACTGAGTATGGCTACTTCAACATCCCTCGCCCTGATATTTCGCTCTTTTTGGATGTGCCGTTTGCCTTTACTGCCAAGTCGCTTGCCGAGCAGCGCTCAGGTGATGATAGGGCATACCTTAATGGTGCTTCCGATATCCACGAGTCGTCGCTCGACCTTCAGCGCACCGTGCGCCAGGTATATCTCGATGCGGCGCAGAGTGACCAGACACTAAAAGTTATAGACTGTAGTAACGCCGAGGGCGGTATGGATACCCCCGACGGAATTTTTGCCCGTATTGAGGCTGTGGTTGTGCCACTACTTAACCAATAACAGCTATGAGAAAATACCGCTGGTTTAGACTGCTGACCCATATTTGCAGAGTAATTTTCGCTTTAACCTTCATCTTTTCAGGTGCAGTAAAGTCTCTTGATCCGTGGGGGACGGCGCTTACTGTCGATAATTACTTGGTAACTTATGGTCTTGAGGCTCTGAAACCTGTGGCTATGATTTTCTCTATCTGGTTATGCGGTGCTGAGTTGATGATGGGTTGTATGCTGCTCTTTAAGGTGCGTATCCGTATGTGCTCCACCTTCGCATCAATCTCGATGATATTCTTTACGCTGCTGACCTTCCTCAGCGCTACTATTTTCCCCGTCGAGGATTGCGGATGCTTTGGCGATGTAGTGAAGTTAACACCGTGGCAATCCTTCTTCAAGAATTTTGCCCTGCTACCTATGATTTTAATCGTGTGGTGGCGATATAGACCTGATAGAATGTTCGCCTTCTCCAAGTTGGAGTTTGCATTGGCACTCTTCTTCTGCGTTTTCAGTATGGGTGTAGGCACATATAGCTACTTCCACCTGCCACCTATCGACCTTTTGCCATACAAGGAGGGTACACATATAGCTCAAGCGATGGAGCAGGCTCGTAACCGAAAGCAAGAGGGCGAGGTGGTGCTTGTCTATCGCAATCTGCGTACTGGAAAACTGCGCGAATTTGATATTGATGATAAAGCGTGGCAAAACGAAAAGCGCTGGGAGTGGGTCGATACCCGCTTTGAAAGTGACTCGAAGGATAAGGTTGAGCCAATGATTCTTGAGTTCTACATTGCTGACGATAAGGGGGAGGTGACAGATAGCCTGCTTTCGGTCAAGGGTAACCTCTATATGATTTGCGTAACCAACCGTGCTAAAGTATCCAAGCGTTGTGAGCAGCGATTGGCGAAGGTCGTTGAGCAAGCACAGGCTGAGCAGGCGGCAGTTATATGCCTTACACCCGAGCCCGTTACTCGCCCAACATACCATTCGTTTGCCGACAGTGAGCAGATCCGCTGTTATAATATCGATTCTAAGACTATGAAAACGATGCTCCGCGCGAATACGGGTCTGGTTGTTCTCACTGACGGCGTTATTAGTCGGAAATCCAATTGCCTCGATTTGTAATTTTAGCGTGATAGCGGCGTATTTACTGCCGCTACCCTTCATTCCAACAAAGGGCAGTACGATAAGTACAGCCCTTCGTTGTTTCTCAGGGCGAGCGTTGTAAATCCACCACTCTGACGCTAAAATCTGGGTATCACCTTTCTGACGACAAATTGTTTTGCGTGATAGCGGCGTATTTACTGCCCTCCTTGTTCTGTGGCTGAAGGTCACATACACAGAGTATGCTCC
>JAFNYE010000019.1 GCA_017383345.1 Alistipes sp.
GAAACATCACCACCCTCGATGTAGCTCTCGCTACCCTCGATAACAACATTCTTTACAGTTGCATTCTCAAGTGTGCCGAACAAGCCGTATGAACCATATGTACCCGACTGGTAGCCGAGATCCCAGCCATTCTGATAGAGATTCTTGATAGTCTTACCCTGGCCATCGAAAGTACCCTTAAATGGTTTGCCACCATTATATTGAGTATCACCAATAGGACGGAAAGTAGCAGGGTCGCCATCTGCTTTAACAGTAACATCCTTGAAGTAGAGGTCAATATCATTAGCCAACTTAATGGTCTTTCCCTCAAAATTATTACCTTTATTTACAGTCTCCGCAAAGGCGGCATAATCAGCCACGTCCTCAATAATCAATTCTGATTGATTATCAACATACCAAGTATCATCTGAGATGATCTCCAGGAACTTGTCGTAGTTTTCTATTGGGCCTGCGCCACAAAAGTTATTCTTAATAGTTACATTATTGCCATCGGTAACCTTGATGAAATCATCATCTGCACCTTGATAATCCACGATAATATTATCCTTGATTACAACTACAGCATCGCCAGCGCCTGACATTCTAACAAAACGCTCTTTTGCATTGTAAGAGGTGTTGCCAGTGATAGTAACATTGCCAGAATAAGTACATCCAGAGTTTACTGGAAGCAGAATATTTCTATCTGCTACTTTGAATTCATTGTCAGTGATAGTAACATTCTCAGTCTCGCGAAGCTCAACACCCATATAACCACCGTTAAAAGTACAGCCAGTAATGGTAATATTCTTCAATGATGGAATGAAGGTAAAGGTCTCATCTTCGTAGGTGTATGTGTGTACTCTGGTTGTGCTCTCAGTTTTGTAGAGTAATCGCGCCTTATTCTCGCTATTGTTAAGAACACAGTTCTTGAAAGTTAAGCCGTCAACCTTAATGTTGCTGCCAGAGAGATTGATTGCATTGCCATAACCCTGTGGGTCATAGCCACCCTTACCTGTAAAGGTAACGCCGTCAAGTACAACGTCCTTCAACTCAATAAGACTAAGCATTACTGGGTACTTGTCAGCCTGAGAATGATGAGTGTTGTAGTAAGTGTGACCTTCAATCTGAATAGCGTCAATAGTAGCACCAACAGCGCCTTGGATAGTAAGGCCCTCAAAGCAAGAATATGTCTCCCAACGGTAGTTGTTGCCCTGCCAATCTACCTCCTTAGTTGCAGCGCTACCAGCAACTGGACGAATATATACAACACCATAGTTTACATTAGGAGCCAATCGGATAGTTGTGTTAGCAACAGCTTCGTCAAGAGCCTTCTGAAGTTCAGCGGTAGTTGCAACTGGTACAATATTCTCTGAAGGAATACCAAAACCAGGGAGAACCTCCACCTCAATCTCAGTCTGCTTAGTAAGGAGCGCACCGAGAATGTTGGTACGGAAGTTCTGCTTGAGAGGTACATTGCTGTAAGAAGTGCCCTCGAAAACTACGCCCTCCTTATCATTGTTGAAAGTGTAAACTGGGTCAACAGTCATACCCTCCTTTGGAACGAGAATGTAGTTCATTGAGAGGTAGTCGTAACCAGTCTTCAAAGTCTCACCAGCCTTGAAAGGTGCATCAGTAGCCGCGAATGTAATCTCGCTCTGCTCGCCTGTAACATCGCCAGTAGCAATGTTGAAGCCTGTGTAAGTCTTAACCTTAACTGTTGTAGTGGTAATATGTACACCACTATTTGCAACGAGATTCAAATCGCTTGTAGCAACATTGAGCTGAGCAAACGGACGGGTAAGAGGAATAACAACAGCAGGAGCAGTAGGGCTGAAATCCTCTTTGAAGCAGTAGAACGCATCGCGAGTATCGTCGTTAGCGTTCTTGTCTTTGTAAACAGCAGTAACCTGCTTGCCGTCAAGTCTGTAATAACCGCAATCCCTGTTCTGCGCCCAAAGTACGATGTCGTAGGTCATACCCTTAATCATCGGTACCTGGAACTTAAATGTGTTGGTTTTACTCTCTACTGAGCCACACAAAGCGTCGAGTTTGTTCTCGGTGTTAGCCTCGTAGATGTTGTAGAACAAAATGCCTGCGTTAGCACCGTCTGCATAAGCACGAGTGCCAAGCTCAGGAAGATTTGCAGTAAAGGTAATCTCTACCTCTCCGCCTGCCAAAGAAGACGAGATGTCCTCTTTCGCACAAGAAACTGCGCCACAAATAATGGCTACAGCCATCCAAAAACGAAAGATGTTTTTCATAGATGTAGTTAATGTTAGTTAATAAAGAAGTTGTTAATAAAGGAAGTACAGAACAAAGCAATTTAAGCAGCAGAGAGTATCTGCGGCTTAAGTTAATTTGTAATGTGTTGTTAGTTACGGATTTACAGGCGTGAAAAATCCCCCCCCCGCGATTGTGGGAGGTGGAAATTCGCTGTGATATGTAGCCAAAATTTCTCATATGGGGATACTTATCATCGCAAAGATAGAAAAAAGTTTTTAGAAAATACGATTTTTTGCCCTTTTTTTATCGGTTTTGGTCATTTTGTACTTTATTGCTATCTTTGTGGTATGAAAAAGACCATCTCTATACTTCTGCTTGTACTTGTGCTATCTTGTGGGTCGGCTAATGGTCAGATTGCCATTAAGTTGAACGCCCTATATGCCCTTTGTGGTGTTGTAAACCCTCAGGTTGAGGCCGCCTTTTCGCCCCACTCGACTTTAGCGATAGATGCGACCTTCTCGCCGTGGCGCAGCGTCAACAATCGCCACCTCTTCTTCGGAATGTTTAACGGCGAGTACCGTTATTATATAAAGAGCGCGATGAATGGCTTTTATGGTGCATTTAACGCGGGAGCTATGGGCTTTGATATCAACAAACCCTACCTGTTTCAAAATGGAAAGATACTCGGCTTCAACCACAACTACGGCAAGGGTTTTGGTCTTACCGTGGGCGTGGGCATAGGTTATCAGCACGCCTTTGCGCGTCGCTGGACGGTCGATGCCTTTGTGGCGGTGGCGTATATGCGCTCGTGGTATAATGGCTATCGCCCTAATGGCGAGGTGGTTATGAACCCGCAGGGGCACGAGGATTACACCCATCCCGACCCGTTTAACGGCTCAAGCGAGATAATGCCTCTCAAGGCAGGTGTTTCGATTGGATACAAGATTTTTGGGGGCAAGCGAGGCGCTAAGTCAAACTAAGCACAACCTCTCTGCCACAGCCGCCAAAGCGGTTAATCTCCCACTTTTCACTTAGATAGACCTTTTCGGGGCAAGCAATCTTCACTTGTAGCGGAAAGGTCGTTTTTATGCCCTTGAGAGTAGTGGTTTCCGGGAGTGAATTGGGCAGGATATAGACATAGAGCCTGATTTTGTCGCACGGCTCAAACTCAACCTCTACACGGCGCTGACGAACAAAACCCTCGGGCGCACTTTGGTTTTGATTGCCCAAAGGGAGTGGCGAGTCCTCGATAGAGTGAAAGCCCACTTGCTCACCCTCGCTATTTTGTATAGAGAGGGTGACAAGGATATTATAGCGCCAATTTTCGGCGTACGATGTAGTCAGCGTGAGGGTGTTCATTAGCTCGGCAACTCAACCTTTACCTTCTCGTACTTATAGCCCATAAGGTGCAACGCAACCGATGCTCCGAGGGCGAAGAAAACCTTTACCACGCGGGCAAAGATATGGAAAGCCATAATGCTCTGCGGCTCGATACCCTCCTTGCGGATAGCGGTCTCGGCACTCTGAGCGGCACTACGAAGAGCATCCTCCACGCGGTCAATTTCGTTCTGCTTGATGCCATTGTCGAGCATAAGGTATGCCACATATTCATCCATCTCGTCGAAGCCACGAGCATCGCGCAGGCGGATATATGTATTCTCGTCGGCCTGAATGTTCTGCTTATCCCACATTACCGCTGCGCCTGCACCGAAATAGGCTGCCCACGCGATAGCTGCCAACGGATAGTCGGCAATTTGCGGCACAGCGTCAGCCATATAGTCTGGTGCGCACTTGTGCCACATCTCGGTAAGTTCCTCAACCTCAAAGGTGTAGCCTCCAAGCAGACCCTTCTCCGACATATATTTGGTAAGTTGCTCAGCAAGCGACTTCTCAAAGTTTTGTAAATACTCCTGTTGCTCCATTTTGGTAACTATTTTTTAACTTTTTTCTCCTTTTTTAATGTTGAGCCCTTGACGCTCCAGCCAAAAGTTCCCAACTTTTCGTCTAAGGTGTAGTACTCGCCGTGTGCGTAACCCAAGAGAGAGGCGCGACTGAGGTCGAGCTTGCCGCTTACGGGGTCTAAGAGTTTCTGGTCAACCATTACTCCCACAACCTCGGCAATGAACATATCGTGCGAGCCAAGCTCGATAATCTGCTTTACGCGGCACTCGATATTTACGGGCGACTCCAAAATTGCGGGTGCAGATATGTGCTCACAACGCTCGGGAGTGAGGTTGCAGTAGGCAAACTTATCGAAATCTCTGCCTGAGCGCACACCGCACCAGTCGGTAGCCTTTGCAAGGTCGGCGGTGGTTAGGTTGATGACAAATTCGCCACTCTGGCGTATCATCTCATAGGAGTGGCGCTCCTTACGCACCGATATGTAGCACATAGCGGGCTCCGAGCATATTGTTCCCGTCCACGCTATAGTGATGATGTTTTTTTCGCCCTCCATAGTGCCACAGCTGACCATAACGGCAGGCACGGGCGAAATCATTGTTCCGGCTCTCCAATTCTCTTTCATAGCGCAAAGTTACATAAATAAATAAAAAAACCGAGTTGCCTCGGTTTTTTATTTTTACATTTTAGCGATTTACAAACCTAAGTACGGCTTAACCACGCCAAAGAGCAACCACGCCACAACGAATGTAAGGCAGATGTTGAATGCTTGTGCGCCGAGGAAGGTGTAGAGGATATTTCTGTTCTCCTTTGATACAATATCCTTTAGGCGGGTATCCATACCGATACATACGAATGCCAAAGAGAAGAAGAAACCTGAGAATGACTTTGCCAAGCCTGTCTCTGCCAACTTTTTGGCTGCGAAATCAGGGAACACCTCGTAAGACTGGAGCATACTGAAAATAGCCGATGCCAATACAAAGCCAAGCACAAACTTAGGGAACTTCTCCCATACAATCTTGAGAGAAGGACGGTGCAACTTACCGTCGCCTGCGCTCTTTGACGAGAGGTAAAGGGCGATAAAGAAGGCAACTACGCCAATAAGCACATTCTGTGTAGCCTTTACAATCATTGCAATCTTGTTAGCCTCGTCGCTATAGATTGCCGATGCAGCACCTACACCGCTGGTTGTATCGACAGTACCGCCAATCCACGCGCCTGCAATCTGCTGCTGAATGAGTACATCGTCTGTAAGCATTGGGACAATCAACTTAGCCAAATAAGGCATAAGGTAAATCATCGGAACCACGATGATAAGCACAACAGAGACGATGTATGAGAGCTTTTTGCCGTCGGTGTTGGCCACTCCCGCTGCGGTAATACAAGCCGACACACCGCAAATTGACACACCAGATGAGAGGGTCATAGCACTACGCTCGTCAACGCCCATCTTTTTGGATAGGAAGTAACCAAAGAGCCACACGCAAGTAACTACAACGCAACCCTGCACCAAAGCCAAACTGCCGGCTGCCAAGAAGTCGCGGAAGAGGATGGTAGCACCGAGGCATACAACGCCTATCTTGATGAAAAACTCACCCTGAATAGCAGGCTTGAGCCACTCCGGAATATGGAAGAGGTTGCGGATGATAAGGCCGAAGATTACAGAGAAAAATACTGCCTCAAAGCCCCACGCCTTGATAAAAGGTATCTTTGCGGTAAGCTGTGCCAACATAGAGATAGCAAAGACCACAATAAACGACCTTACAAGACCTTTAAGCGGGCGAGAGAGCAAACGGTTGCCGACATATAGCAAAACCAATGCGATTAAAAATAGTGCGCCAATATTTAACCAAGCCTCTGAGTGGAGCAAGTCTGAAGGGATCTTGAGAGCATCCTTCGGTAAGAAAGTGGCGCAACCTGCAATAACAAGTAGTGGAATGGAGAGGAAGGTTACAATCCAATCCTCAACCAATAGTTTCTTAAGTTTACTCATAGCTTATATTGTTTTGTTTATAGTTCGGCTGTGTGACAGTTGTTGCTCTTAGAATATTGCAGAGACCATAAGATAGAGGCCGTTGCTATTCTTTGAACCTACAATGTGGTTGTAAGTCTGACGGGTGTACTCTGCCTGTAGGCGAAGGTGCTTCCACGGATGGTATGATGCTGCTACAGAGTAGTTCATCTGGTTGCCGTCATCAGCTTTGTTTTCGTCAAAGTAGTCGAAACGAACACCTACGCTACACTTGTTCAGGAACTTATAACCCACCTGTGCATATACGCCCTCAGAGCGCATAGCGCCGGTCTGACCGCCAATATACTCGGAGCGTGCAAAGATATGCTTATTGTTGAAATCAAAACCACCACCGTAGCGATTATAGTCCAAATACTTTGTATTTACGCCCGAATTATCTACAACCATAGTCGGGTACTTCTCTATCAGAGAGCTTGCATCAGTCTCTCCACCCATATAGTAGGCTGCAATCTTCAACTTCTGAAGAGGCTGGATAGTCAAGCGAGCCGCTATATCCTTGCTCTTGTTTTTGTCTTTGGTGTTGATGCCGGAGCCGTTGAAAACACCTACCTCGTAGTTGATAAGGCTGAAGCCATCCTTCTTGATAAAGCCGCCATAAAGCATTGCTCCTATGTCACGACCTGAAGAGTTGATGCCCTGCAAATCGCTGCTTGACATACGCACAAGGCGCTGAACGGTGTTGGCGTAGTTGATAAACTCCAACTTTGTAGCGTTATAGTCGGTGTTTTCGATAGAGACAGGAACCTTAAACTGACCAAATTGTACACCAAATTGGTTTATAGGCTGATATTTTACCCATAAGTCCATAATAGGCAACTCTTTGCAAAGGTCTATCTGCAAACGGTAGCTCGCCTTTGCGCCCTTAGCACCTTTATATATATCGCCCTGCAATGATATACGGGCACGACGGAGATGGAAAGTAGAGGTTGTTGTGCCATTTTCATTCCACAGATAGTCATAACCGGCCTGTATGTAACCCGACACTTTGAATGCTGGCTTGAGTTTGTCCCACACCTGTGAGCGCTTCTCGAGTTTGGCAATGCGCAAGTTAAGCGAGTCAATCTGAGCCTGTTGGTTGGTTTGTTCCTGAGCCGAGAGCGTGCCTGCAAAGGCAAGGGCTATAATAGAGAGTATAAATTTTTTCATATTTGCAATTATAGATAGTTAAGTGTAATGCAAATGTATGGAGAAATAATAGATTGTAAGTAGGTATTTTTACCTACAACAATAACAGCCGACCAAATTAAGGGTCGGCTGTATTGTTGTGTGAGTTGATTAGCGGGTAGCCTTAACGCTAAACTCAAGCGGTTTGTTTGCACCAATCTGGAAGTTCTCGGCAACGAAGTTTACAACATACTCGTTGATATCCTTGTTGAACTTCTGGGCCTTGTTGTTAACCAAAAGCGGACGAGCCTTGTAGGTAAAAGTTGAAAGGCCAGGGATAACCACATAGCGAGCATACCAAGTATCCTCAGAGCCCTTACCCTTTGTAAGAGTTACAGGGATAGAAGAGATGTTTTCAAATGTGATAATAAGCTCCTTCTCCTCGAACTTTACGCTCTTAACCTTCAAGCAAGCCTCAAGAAGCGGCCGAAGCTCCTGCTCACGACCATAGACCATACCCTCTGCAAATACAGCAGAACGGCAGTCGTCCAAAGCCTCGCGAACACCTTTAATGCTCTTCTCCTTTGCAAAAACGAGTGTTATAGGGCGGTGTGCGCCGTGCAGATAGTCAATCTCCATAAAGAAAGGAGCGTGACAGTCTGAGTTGCCGAGCATAGCAAGGTTGTGCTTGAGTGCCCACTCGTGACCCTCAGGAGTGTAGCCGCACGCCATATTGTAAATCTCGATAGCGTCCATATAGCCCTCCTTGAGAATTTTCTTGTGCTCAGGCCACATCTTGGTCTCGTTTGGAGCCTGCTTGCACCAGTTAGGGTGGTTCCACATAAGGAATGCGCCCTGATTGCGAGCCTCCTTAAGACCGCCCCACATAGCCAAAACCTCATCGTGGTTGGTAGCCTCAGCGGCCTTGCAAATGTCGTCGTTATCCTTAACAAAGAGACAGTTGAAGTGTCCTGGAGGCATACCGCGGGTAATTTCACCACCGTGAATTACCAACAAATTCTTACCGGCAGCCTTCTTTGCGAGCTTGTAAGAGTAGTCGCGGTCGCACTTTGAGGTAAATGTGCCGTTGTTAACCATCTTCTGGTGGCGAGTGTCGATGTGCTCAGTCATTGCAATAACATCCAAACCCTCCCAAATAGCCTCATTTACGCGGGTTACAGGCCATACTGTCGCATCCGAAAATACGGTGTGAATGTGGAAATCGCCCTTAAGAGTCTTGTAGCCCTCGATGTCGGGAACGACAATCTTGTTAGGCGTAAGCTGTGCAGAGGCGCTCATTACGCCCAGCAGAGCAACGATTGTTAATAGAAGTTTTTTCATTTTTGTTAAATTTTAGTGTTGGTTTATGTTGTTATTCAATCTCCCAATCAAAGCCATCCTTGCGGTCCTTTACACGGATGCCGATGGCTGTAAGGTTGTCACGAATTTGGTCTGATAGCGCCCAATTCTTTGCAGCCTTAGCCTCAAGGCGCATATTGAGCAACATCTCGACAAGAGGTGTAACCATATCCTTTCCTCCCGAAACAGCAGCCTTCTCATCCTTGAGTCCGAGAATGTCGAACACCCAACGGTTTACGGTAGCCTTGAGCAACTCCAAATCCTCTGCGGTAGCGGTGTGGCTGCCGTCAATGAGCGAGTTGAAAATCTTGACATAGTCAAAGAGGGCTGAGATAACGATTGGCGAGTTCAGGTCGTCAGCCATAGCTGCCTCACAACGCTCTGCAAGCTCCGCGGCGTTGAATGAGGTTGTAGCCGAAGCCTTTGCCTTGTTCAGAGCCTCAATACCCTTCATCAGTCTGTCTAAGCCCTTCTCGGCAGCCTTAAGAGCCTCATTTGAGAAGTCAAGTGTCGAGCGGTAGTGAGCCTGGAGGATGAAGAAACGGACAGTCATAGGGCTGTATGCCTGCTCCAAAGCCTCGTGCTGACCGTTAAACATCTGCTCAAGTGTGATGAAGTTATTGTAGCTCTTACCCATCTTCTTGCCGTTGATGGTAATCATATTGTTGTGTACCCAGTAGCGAGCTGAGTCGTGACCCAGAGCTGCTGTAGATTGTGCAATTTCACACTCGTGGTGTGGGAACATAAGGTCCATACCGCCACCGTGAATGTCAAACTGCTCGCCCAAATACTTGGTACTCATAGCCGAGCACTCCATATGCCAACCAGGGAAGCCATCGCTCCACGGCGATCTCCAGCGCATAATATGCTCAGGTGAAGCCTTCTTCCATAGGGCAAAGTCGAAAGAGTGCTGCTTGTCTGACTGACCATCAAGGGAGCGGGTGTCGGTCACGATATCATCAAGGTTGCGACCAGACAGGCAACCATAGTGATGGGCGGCGTTGTATTTCTCGACATCGAAATATACTGAGCCGTTTGACTCGTATGCAAAGCCTGCGTCGAGAATTTTCTGCACGAAGTCAATCTGCTCCATAATGTGTCCCGATGCGTGTGGCTCGATAGATGGCGAGAGTACACCCATCATATCCATATACTTGTGGTAACGCTCGGTGTAGTAGTGAGCTACCTCCATAGGCTCAAGTTGCTCAAGGCGAGCCTTCTTTGCAATCTTGTCCTCGCCCTCGTCAGCGTCGTGCTCAAGGTGGCCTACATCGGTGATGTTGCGCACATAGCGTACTTTGTAACCCTCAGCCTGAAGGTAGCGGAAGAGAAGGTCAAAAGTAATAGCCGGGCGTGTGTGACCCAAGTGCGGGTCGCCATATACGGTCGGACCGCAGACATACATACCTACGCGATTGGGGTGGATGGTTTCAAAAACCTCCTTGCGACGCGTAAGGGTGTTGTAAAGTGTTAATTGTGGTTTCATATTGTGTATTACTATAAATTACTATTCGGGTTGTTGTTCGGCAGTTTTCGACATATCTTCCGCATCGGGGTTCATCAACTCCTCGTCGGTAAGACCGAAGGCATCTTTGTAGTAGTCGTTAAAGCTGCGTACCACCTCTTTGCGGTTTGCAAGACCTGCAAGGTAGTAAAGCTCCGATAACTCGCCCAACTTGTCGTCGATAATGTCGGTAACCAAGTCGCCATAGAAACCGTCAAATTGGAGATAGTACTCAATATAGCTTATCAGCGTATCGGCATAGGCCATAAGCAGACTATCTGCCTTGTCATCGGCGCCGATAGAGTAGTATCCTTCAAGGAACGGATATGTGTTCTCCATAGTGAAGCGAAGCTGGTTTATAGGCAATACCTCAAGGCCCTTGTCGAGCAGTTGCTCAGCCTTTTCATACTCGCCGTTGAATATGTATGACTTAGCTATGCGGGCAAAGGTCTCGCGGGTGCGGGCAACCATAATGTTGTGCTGCATAAATGAGTCAACATAGGTCTTAGGATTTGCTACGCCACCATATTTGGTCTTGTTCATAAGCACATCGTAGGCGTAGTCTGCATCGATGCGACCAATCTCCCAGCTATCCTCAAATGGGGTGAGAATAGGCACAAAGCGGAAACAATAGCCATCAAATTGGAGATAGTCAACCAATCCAAAGGCGTTGAGCATATATGCTTGTGTAAAGTATATAGGTCGCTTCCAGTCGAATGAAGCGAACATATCGAGCAACATCAACTCCGAGCGCGATAGAGAGCTCTTCTTTAGGTTGATATAGACCGTGTCAACCATAAGATCACGATCCGACTCCTTGACAATACCTGAAGCTATGGCAGCATCCTTGTCAACAGGCAGGGCGATACGCTTTGTTGGGATAAAATCGACAGGCTCGCCAAATCCTATGTCGTACTTTGTGCGGCTATCTTCGCTACGGATAAAATCCATAACCTCCTTAGCCTCAACAGGGCGGTCGATTTTCTCGATAACAGGTACCCAATCGTTTACAAAGGTGTACTTCTCGCGTGGTAGTGAGAAAGGAATACCGTCAGCGTCGTTTGCCTTGCACTTCATCTCATCGACATACCACTCGCCGTCGAGATATGAGCTGTTCATCACGCGCACATCTGTTCTTACGCCATCAACCTCTTGTGCAAACCATACAGGGAAGGTGTCGTTATCTCCATAGTTGACAAGTATAGGGCTTACACCCTCCTTTTCGACAATACAGTTGAGGTAGTTGTGACCCGTGTCTCGAGCCCAAGTGCGGTGTGAGCGGTCGTGGTCGTCCCAGTTCTCGGCACACAATATGCCTGGAACTACAGCCGCAATAATTGTTGCAGCTACGGCAGCCGCTGTTTCGCGCTTCTTGAGTAGCGACAGCATCGCCTCATAGAGTGCAAGCACGCCTAAACCAATCCATATTGAGAAGGCGTAGAATGAGCCGGCATATACATAGTCGCGCTCACGCACCTCACCCGGAGAGGTGTTGAAATATACCACCAGCGCGATACCCATCATTATAAACAGCCACATAACCACCGTAAAGCCACGCTTGTCGCGGTTTAGCTGGTATATAAGGCCTATAATGCCGAGGATGAACGGCAGGAAGTAGTAGGTGTTGCGTGCGCGGTTGTTCTCCATCTCGGCAGGCAGATTATCCTGCGGGCCTAAATAGAGCTGGTCTATAAATTTGATGCCTGAGAGCCAGTTGCCGTGTGTAAGCGTTACACCCTCAGCCTGAATGTCGTCCTGACGACCGACAAAGTTCCATAGGAAGTAGCGCCAATACATATAGTTGAGCTGGTAGGAGAAGAAGTAGTGCAGGTTCTCCATAAATGTAGGCTCAACAATAGTTTTGGTCTCATATCCGTCATAGTAGCGGACATTTTTGCCGTAATCCATAACGGTTTGACGCTGAGGACGGCCGGTATTGTCGCGAACGATATTTCCCTCCTCGTCGCGCACAAAATCCTCCTTAGTGCGATATGCAGCCCACGGCTTGTAGTCGTGCTCCTTCTTTGAGTAGTTCCACATACGAGGGAATAGGTGCATAAATTTGTCGGGGTAGATATAGCTATCTACGGTAGTCAGGGCGTCGTATCGCTTGGTGGTAGGGTTGTAGTTATATACCTCTTTCTCGGTGTAGCTCTCGATTGGGGCGGCGTATGACGCTCCGTATATTAACGGACGGTTGCCATATTGGTCGCGGTTGAGAACTGAGAGCAAGGCGGCAGGGTTGTTAGGGTTGTTGGAGTTCATCGGTGGGTTAACCGATGCGCGAATAGTTACCGATGCGTATGACGAGAAGCCGAGCATAATCATCGTAACCGATACGCAGATAAGGTTCCAAATAACCGCGCCACGCTTATGGGTGAAGTATATTGCATATCCCAAAGCTGCAAACATCGCCAGCACGAAGCAGGTTATGCCCATATTTACAGGCAGACCCAATGAGTTGACAGCCCATATATCGACAAGCATACCGATATAGACGGTGTAAGGTATGATGATGCCGTTTATTACGAGTAAAATCGCGCCAGAGATAAGAGTGGCATAAATAAGACCCTTGATTGTAACTTTGCTGCTCTTGCGGAAGTAGTAGATAAATACCAATGCAGGAATAGTGAGCAGGTTGAGGATATGCACACCGATACTCAAACCCATCAGGTAGGCAATAAGTACTATCCAGCGCATAGCGTGTGGGGAGTCGGCCTCATTCTCCCACTTGAGCATAAGCCACACTACAAGCGCCGTAAACATTGACGATAGGGCATATACCTCACCCTCGACCGCCGAGAACCAGAATGTGTCGGTAAATGTGTATGCCAAAGCACCTACAGCTCCGGCGCCGAGAATAGCATAACTCTTGGCTTGTGTAAGAGCTGCACCGCTACGGGTAAAGAGGCGACGGGCAATGTGGGTAATTGTCCAAAAGAGGAAGAGTATGCAGAAGGCACTTGCTATGGCGTTCATAGCGTTGACCATATGCGGAACATAGTATGGCGTAGGGGCCAAAAGGGTAGCTATGCGGGCCAGGAGCATAAAGAGTGGCGCACCGGGAGGGTGACCTACCTCAAGTTTGTATGAGGTAGCGACAAACTCCGAGCAATCCCAGAGGCTTGATGAAGGCTCTATAGTAAGCAGATAGACTAATGCTGCGATAGCAAACACGCCCCATCCAACCCACTTGTTCAAACGATTAAAGCGTTGTAATTCCATATATAAATATATTATCGGGCAAAGTTAGTAAAAAAAGTGTGAAATTGCAATTTTGACCTAAAGGGAGGATGATTTTGGACAAATTTTGCACTATTAACAGCAAAAAAGATTGACAAAATCTCTACCAATCTCTTTTTTACGGAGATAAAAAGGTTGTGTAAAATTATTATGAACACAAAACTCTTATGGTGTGAGTTTTTTTTGTATCTTTGCCCCAAATTTTGTTTGTATGGATACATTGCAAGCTATCATATTGGGTGTAGTTCAGGGACTTACGGAGTTCCTGCCCGTATCAAGTAGTGGCCACCTTCAGTTGGCTAACGAACTGCTTTGCACAAACCTCGACCCTGAAAATAACCTCACATTTTCGCTCACTTTGCACGCGGCAACGGTGTTGAGTACCATAGTTATACTATGGTCTGAGATTTGGCGACTGATAAAGGGTCT
Organism: Alistipes sp.; assembly: GCA_017383345.1. GTDB lineage: Bacteria > Bacteroidota > Bacteroidia > Bacteroidales > Rikenellaceae > Alistipes. Next base: position 13,773 of record JAFNYE010000019.1, read on the forward strand.
TTTTAGTCGAACCTTTACCCCTGAGCAGGCCTATGTGTTGAAGATTGTAATCTCGATGATACCCGTTGGTATTGTCGGCCTGTTTTTTAAGGATTATATCGAGGCGGCCTTCTCGTCTATTGCTGTTGTAGGGTGTATGTTGTTGCTGACAGCTATGCTTTTGAGTTTTGCCTACTATGCCAAACCACGCCAAAAGCAGGATATATCCTACCGTGACGCCTTTATTATCGGTTTGGCTCAGGCTGTGGCAGTTATGCCGGGTCTCTCTCGTTCAGGCTCGACTATCGCTACGGGTCTGTTGCTCGGTAATAACAAGCAGAGTGTCGCTCAGTTTTCGTTCTTGATGGTGTTACCTCCAATTTTGGGCAATGCCCTGCTGGATGTTATAAAAGGCGACTTCGGCGGTGGTGTGGAGATAGTTCCATTGATTGCAGGCTTTGTGGCAGCATTTGTTACGGGTTGCATTGCTTGTAAGTGGATGATTGACATTGTCAAGCGTGGAAAACTTATCTGGTTTGCAGTCTATTGCGCCGTAGCTGCGGTTGTCTCTTTGATTGCATCTATATTATAATAAGGTAATGGAGTTGAAAGATATAAATCTGGTTGAGGATGGCTATGTAGCCGTTATTGACAAACCATACGAGTGGACATCGGCAGATGTTGTGCGTAAGGTTAAGTTCCGCTTGCAGCGTATGGGCTACCGTAAAATCAAGGTGGGCCACGCAGGTACGCTTGATCCTCTTGCTACAGGTATTCTGCTTGTATGCATTGGCCGCGCGACAAAGCGTGTGGATGAACTTCAAGCTGAGCGCAAGGAGTATGTTGCCGATTTGATGCTTGGCGCAACCACTCCGAGCTTTGATATGGAACACCCGGTCGATAAGACATACCCTTATGAGCATATCACCCGCCCAATGGTAGAGCAGGCTCTCAAGTCGCTTGAGGGTGAACGCTTGCAGGCGCCACCACTCTACTCTGCCAAGAAGGTTGAGGGTGTGCGTGCATACGAGTTTGCCCGTATGGGCGAGGAGGTGGAGCTGAAGAAGGCTCTTATCAATATATACTCTCTGACTCTGGAGGAGTATGACCTGCCGCGTATCCGCATCCGTGTTGAGTGTAGCAAGGGTACATATATCCGCTCATTGGCTGGCGAGATAGGTGAGGCACTCAATAGCGGAGCTTATCTGACTTCGCTTCGCCGTACAGCAAGTGGCGATTTTCGCGTTGAAAATGCACTCCAACTCGAAGAGTTGCTGAAAAAACTCGGCGAGTGTGAAACAAAAAAATGATTCTTTCGTAGATTTATTGATATGCTTTTTGTCAATAAATATTAGAACACTATATGAAACTTTCGCAGTACGAATTTGACTTTAAGTTGGACCTGATAGCTCAGTATCCAACTATTAATCGTGATGATTCGCGCCTTCTTGTGTTGCATCGCGATACAGGAGAGATTGAGCACAAGACCTTCTCTGATGTGCTTGACTATTTTGAGGAGAAAGACCGCTTTGTGTTTAACGATACAAAGGTGTTCCCTGCCCGCCTCTATGGTAATAAGGAGAAAACCGGCGCAGAGATTGAGATCTTCTTGCTCCGAGAGCTCAATAGCGAGCTTCGTTTGTGGGATGTATTGGTTGACCCTGCCCGCAAAATCCGTATAGGAAACAAACTCTACTTTGGCGAGGATGATATTTTGGGTGCTGAGGTTATTGACAACACCACCTCTCGTGGTCGTACCCTGCGCTTCCTCTATGATGGCTCCTATGAGGAGTTTAAGCAGACCCTCTACCGTTTGGGTGAGACACCGCTGCCTCGCTGGGTGCGCAAGACCGTTGAGCCTGAGGATGCAGAGCGTTATCAGACCATTTTTGCCGAGAAGGAGGGCGCTGTTGTAGCTCCTACTGCGGGTATGCACTTCTCTAAGCACCTGCTTAAATGGATGGAGATTAAGGGTATAGAGCGCTCGTTTATCACTCTGCACGCAGGTCTGGGTAACTTCCGTAGCGTTGATGTAGAGGATTTGTCTAAGCATAAGGTTGACTCTGAGCAGTTCTTTGTTACCGAGCAGACCGCAGAGGAACTTAACAATACCAAAAACGACGGCCATAAGATTGTGGCAGTAGGTACTACCGTTATGCGTACCCTTGAGACTGTAGTCTCTACTCACGGTATGATTAAACCGCAGAATGGTTGGACAAATAAGTTTATTTTCGCCCCTTACGACTTTACCGTAGCCGATGCGATGATTTCAAACCTTCACCTCCCTTGCTCTACACAGCTTATGATGGTGGCAGCCTTTGGTGGCTATGATAAGGTTATGAACGCTTACGATGTTGCCGTTAAGGAGGGTTATCGTTTCGGTACATACGGCGATGCAATGTTGATTTTGTAGAAAATTACTAATTTATAGAACATATCTTTTATGGCAAATCATAAGATTCTATATATCTGCCAGCAGATAACTCCTTACTTGCCTGAGAACGAGGAGTCGCTTATCTGTCGCCAGCTTGCGCAGGCTATGCAGGAGCGCGGAAACGAGATCCGCACCTTTATGCCTCGCTATGGCTGTATTAATGAGCGTCGCAATCAGTTGCACGAGGTTATCCGCCTGTCGGGTATGAACCTTATTATTGACGATAATGACCACCAGCTTATCATTAAGGTGGCCTCTATCCCTGCAGCCCGCATACAGATCTATTTTATTGACAATGAGGACTTCTTCTCGCGTCGCGCAACAACTGTTGACGAGAATGGCGAAGAGTTTGCCGACAATGACGAGCGTATGGTTTTCTTTGCTCGTGGTGTGTTGGAGACTGTTAAGAAGTTGCGTTGGACTCCCGATATCGTGCATTGCCACGGTTGGTTCTCGTCGGTAGCACCTGTCTATCTGCGAAAGGTTTTCGATAACGATCCTCTCTTCCGCGATGTTAAGATTGTAAGCTCGCTCTATGAGGATAGATTTGAGAAGCCGCTAACCGAAACTCTGCGTAACAAAATCGTCAGCGAGGGCGTTGAGGATGAAAATATAGGAATTATCGACAATCCTACATACGAAAATCTCTATCGTTTCGTTCTAAATCATATTGATGGCGTCATTGCAGGCTCGGCCTCTGTCGATGCAGCCCTGCTTGAGCAGGCTCGTGCTGCTGGTAAGAAGGTTATGGAGTATGTTTCGCCATCAGATGAGGGATTTTATGACAATTATACAAAATTCTATGATGAACTTTAAGTTTAGACTCTCATTCTTGCCGCTTGTTGCTGTTGCTGCAATCTTTGCAGTTGGCTGTTCGGCAGATATAAATATGGACTTGGGCTATGATATCATCCCTGAGCATCAGCAGCTCGAGATGCGTCACCTTACCTTCAAGGGTGGCAAGGTTATCAAGTTCAACCCTAAGACCAGCACCGCGGACAAGAGCGATTATATTGAGCGTGAGGGTAAGTTTTTCCGCACATCGCTTTATCATACCGACTCGCTACTCTCAAGCAATGTGTCTAAGGGTTATATAGGTGTGGAGCACTGCGATACATTTGGTATGCGTACTTCATCTCTGGCTTCGTCAATTATCTTTATGAATACCGTTGACGAGGAGGAGGGCTTTGGCTATATGCCTATTTTCGACACAATGTCGCTTGTGCTGAGCGTGAACCAATATGGTCGCGATACGCTTACCCCTGTAAAGTACGAGATTTTTGAGCTTAAGAAACCTCTTATTGAGGCTAAGGCGTTCAATAAGGAGGATACCTCTGCTTACGCTAATTGTACCCTTGAGGATGTCTATGACCCAAGTAAGCCGATTTTTACCTTTACTTTCCCTGATGGCGAAAAGTCAGGCCCATCTACTACCGTTATAGACCTTACTCCGGTAGATATGTCGCGCAATGGTCAAACTTGGGACTTTGTCCGTCGTATGATGCTTATTCCTGCCGATTACGACACCAACAAAGAGTGGGATGGCTACGCTCGCGATGTTGACAGCCTCTATCTAAGTGAGGAGCGTTGGCAGAAGGCGTTCCACGGTATCTATATCAAGCCTGTACTTGAGTCTGTTGATGCCTCTAAGCGCGGTAGCCTTTATAGCTTTGACCTCGCATCATCTGGTTTGCAGTTGCAGGGTCGAAATCGTAACCCGCTTGACCCAACTTTGGTTAAGGATACTATCGGTGCAAACTACTACTTCTACGATGAGGCTATCTATGGCTATACCGACAGCTATGGCCGTTATTATCCGGGTGTTGAGGGCGCTATCAATATCTCGGTTAACTCTATCAAGCACGACTATACCGGTTCGTTGGTAGGTGGTTATGATATCGCTGCCTATGACGCTCAGGGTAAGAAGTTGCCTAATAGCGCTCGTAGCGAGGTTGCCGAGAGTTATGTTGATGGCGTTGCGGGTGTCACTACGGAGATATATTTCACCGATGAGTTCCTTGCTCAGATTAAGGAGGCATATACTCACGACCAGACAGGCGAAAAGTATCGTGCTATCGGTGTAAATCAGTGCCGTCTGTATGTCTATCTCAAGGGCGCAGATTATAGTTGGGAGAACAATATGGAGAATGCGCACCTGCTCACTCCACTTATGAACGAGTCGCTCAATCGCCTGGGTTCATATACAGGTGTAAGCAAGCTTAACTGTATTCCTGATTATGACCCGGAGTATGAAACTCAGTACTCAACTTCACTTGCATACGGTGGAAACCTCAATCGTAGCCGCGGATGCTATGAGATGGATATCACAGGCTTTATGCAGCGCTTGTGCAACTATGTCAACACATTGGACGATATAAAGAAATTCGACGAGTCAAACACTTCTCGAACAATCTTCCTCGGTCCTGAGGCTGTTTCGCCATACACCTTCCTCCACACAGAGTTGCAGGGTAGCGGTTCAACCAAGGCTCCGATCCATATCGAGTTGACATACACAATGATTAAGTAACTGAAAACTAACGAGATACGCAAAAACGGAAACCTAAGTGGCACATACTTAGGTTTCTTGCGTAAGAATACAAATACAGAATTTAAGAAGCAATTATGCAAAATCTGGTTATCGTAGAGTCCCCTGCCAAGGCAAAAACCATTGAGCGTTTCCTTGGTAAAGATTATATCGTAAAATCGAGCTTTGGTCACATCCGTGATTTGGCAAAAAAGGGCTTGGGTGTAGAGATTGAGAATGGCTTTATGCCTTGCTATGAGGTTTCGCCCGAGAAGAAGAAGGTTGTAGATGAGCTTTCAAAGTTGTCAAAGAAGGTTGATGCCGTATGGTTGGCATCCGATGAAGACCGTGAGGGAGAGGCTATCGCTTGGCACCTAACTGAGGTCTTGGGTCTGCCTGTTGACCGTACTCGCCGTATTGTCTTTCACGAGATTACCAAAAACGCTATTCTCAACGCTATCGAAAACCCTCGTACCGTTGACCTTAACCTTGTAAATGCACAACAGGCTCGCCGTGTGCTTGACCGCATTGTAGGCTTTGAACTATCGCCGATTTTGTGGAAGAAGGTTAAACCGGCACTCTCGGCTGGTCGTGTTCAGAGCGTAGCTGTACGACTCATTGTAGAGCGCGAGCGCGATATTATTGCCCATAACGCTACAAGTTTCTACCGCGTGGTGGCGCAGTTCTACTCTCCACAGGATGAGGCAAAGACTATTTTCAAGGCCGAGTATTCGCAGCGCTTTAACGAAAAGGAGCAGGCTATTCAGATGCTTGAGCATTGCAAGCAGGCTCTCTTTACCGTTGCCAATAGCGAGGTGAAGCCTACCAAGCGTTATCCGGCACCTCCGTTCACAACCTCTACTCTTCAGCAGGAGGCGGCTCGTAAGTATGGAATGTCTGTTTCGCAGACTATGTCTGTAGCTCAGCGCCTTTATGAGCAGGGTCTTATTACCTATATGCGTACCGACTCGGTAAACCTCTCTCAGTTGGCTATCAACGCTTGTAAGCAGGAGATTACCGCGCTCTTTGGCGAGAAGTACTCCAACCCACGCAACTATACTACCAGCAGCAAGGGCGCTCAGGAGGCTCACGAGGCTATCCGTCCGTCATATATTGACCGTCGCGAAATTGAGGGTAGCGCAGTAGAGAAGCGTCTGTATGACCTTATCTGGAAGCGTACCGTTGCTTCGCAAATGGTGCCTGCCGATATTGACCGCACAACCATTACTATTGAGGTGTCGGGCGATGATAACCACTTTGTGGCTACAGGCGACACTATGCGCTTTGATGGTTTTATGCGCCTCTACTCTGAGGGCGTTGATGATGAGAGTCAGGAGAACGACCACGCAGCAACGCTTCCGTTCCTTCAGGCTGGCGAGAATGTCAAGTACCAGACTATCGTGGCTACCGAGCGTTTTACTCAGCCGCCAATGCGATATAACGAGGCAACCCTCGTAAAGCGCCTTGAGGAGCTTGGTATCGGTCGTCCGTCAACATACGCTCCGACAATCTCGACTATTATCACTCGCGGATATGTTGAGAAGAGTAGCCGCCCATCGCAGAAACGCAACTTCACCGCTGTAACCCTTAAAGGCAGCAATATTACCGAGAAAGTTGGTACAGAGAGCTTTGGTGCCGAGAAAAACCGTCTTAGCCCAACCGATATAGGTATGGTGGTAAACGACTATCTTGAGAACCAGTTTGCAATGATTATGGACTACAACTTTACCGCAAATGTGGAGAAGGAGTTTGACCGCATTGCAGAGGGTCAGATGCAGTGGAACGATATGATTGGCTCTTTCTACACTCCGTTCCATAAGATGGTCGATGCTGCTATCGAGACACAGACTTCAACCCATCAGCAGGCTCGCGTCCTGGGTGTTGATCCTAAGAGCGGTCACACTGTTAAAGCCCGTATTGGTCGCTATGGTCCTATGGTGGAGATTGAGGCTCCGGAGGGTGGTAAGCCGCAGTATGCTTCTCTGCAGAAGGGTCAGCTTATTGAGTCAATCACTCTTGAGGAGGCGTTGGAGCTCTTTGCTCTGCCTCGTACTGTTGGAGTATATGAGGGCGAGGATGTTGTTGTCGGCATCGGTAAATTTGGTGGTTATGTTCGCCACGGCAAGAGCTTCGCATCGCTTGCTAAGAGCGACGACCCATATACTGTAAGCTACGAGCGTGCTGTTGAACTGCTTGTTGAGCAGCGTCAGCAGGCGGCGGCAGCAAATATTCCGCTCAAGACCTTTGCTGAGGATAAAAACCTTGTAATCAAAAATGGTCGCTATGGCGCATATATCGCCTATAAGGGTAAGAACTACCGCTTGCCAAAGGGTTCTAAACCTGAGAGTATGCTCTACGAGGATTGCCTTAAAGTTGTAAATAGTACAAAAAAATAAACCTTAAACAAAGATATTATGAAAAAGCTAATTATTACTCTGCTTGTGTTGACCCTTGCAGTGCCTGTTATGGCTAAGGGTTATAAGTTCACCGATGGTAAGTTGGTTAAGACCACCTCGGTAAAAAATCAGTTCCGCAGCGGTACTTGCTGGTGTTTCTCGGCTCTCTCATATCTCGAGAATGAGATTATGCGTGCCGGTGGCGAGGAGATGGATCTCTCGGAGATGTGGATTGTCCGCAATATCTACTTTGAGAAGGCAGTAAAGTATGTTCGTCTGCACGGCGCTCTCAACTTCGCTGTTGGTGGCGCTTTCCACGATGTTACTGAGGGTATCAAGAAGTATGGTATCGTTCCGCAGGAGGTATATCAGGGTCTTAATTATGGCACCGAGCTTCCTCACTTCAATGAGATTGACGCTGTACTCAAGGCTTATGTCGATGCTATTATCAAGAACCCTAATCGCACCCTTACAACTGCTTGGCAGGCTGGTTTGAACGGTATTCTTGACGCTTACTTCGGCGTTATGCCTGAGAAGTTTGAGTATAAGGGCAAGAGCTACACTCCACAGTCATTTGCAGCATCTCTGCCTATCAAGATGGATGACTATATCTCGCTCTCATCTTTCACACACCACCCATTCTATACCTCTTTCGTTATCGAGGTGCCTGATAACTGGATGTGGGCAAGCGTATATAATGTGCCGCTTGAGGAGATGATGGCTGTTGTAGATAACGCTTTGGCTAACGACTACTCAATTGGTTGGGCATCGGATGTGTCAGAGAAGGGCTTCAGTCGCACTAAGGCTATCGCTATCGTTCCAGAGGATAATGTTGACAATATGAGCGGTACTGACGCAGAGCGTTGGGGTGCTATGTCGGAGAAGGAGCGTAACGAGGCTCTCTATAGCTTCGATAAGCCAGGTAAGGAGAAGAAGATTACTCAGCAGATGCGCCAGACTGCTTATGACAACTACCAGACTACCGATGACCACGGTATGGTTATCATCGGTACCGCTACCGACCAGAGTGGTAACCCTTACTTCAAGGTTAAGAACTCTTGGGGTGTGCGCGGTCCATACGAGGGTTACTACTACTTCTCTCGCCCATTTGTAGAGTATAAGACTATGTCGGTTATGGTTAACAAGAAGGCTGTTCCTCAGTCTATTTTGGACAAGCTCGGACTATAATTTTGCCGTGAAAAGCACGCATTTGCCGTTATAAAGGCATATCTGCTTCCGCTAACAAAAATATCCCTGCAATGGCTGTACGTTTTAGTACTATCCATCGCAGGGATTTTTTTGCCGAGCGTGGCATCTACGCCTTTCTAACGACAAATGTTATAGCGTGATAATGCGGCTATCTGCTTCCGCTACCCTTCACTCCAACAAAGGGCAATACGATGAGTACAGCCCTTTGTTGTTTTTTAGGGCGAGCGTTAACCCTTCTTTGAAGTGCCGCCTTAGGCGGGACAACAGCTAATAGCCAAAGCGAATGTCTAAAAATTTGCATTTTTCATTACTATGCAGTACCTTTGTACTATATGGAGAAGAAACTGATTTTTGTAACCAACGATGACAGTTACGCATCGAAGGGTTTTAAGGCTGCAATAGAGGTTGCACGCCAATTTGGAAGGGTTATTGCTATCGCGCCGGATACTGTCCAGAGCGGTAAGAGTCAGGCTATAACTCTCTTTGATACCCTGCGTCTGAAGAAGATTAGCGAGCAGGAGGATGTGACAATATATTCGCTCAATGGCACCCCTGTTGATTGTGTCAAGTTTGCCTTTGACTATATGCTCAAGGATGAGAAGATTGATATGACCATTTCGGGCGTAAATCACGGCTCGAACTCTGCTGTCAATGTCCTCTATTCAGGTACTATGGGTGCAGCTATCGAGTCTGCTTTTTATGGTATTCCGTCGGTTGGTCTTTCTAACCTCGACCATAGCGAGGATGCAGATTTTGAGGCGTGCGTGGAGTATGGCAAACGCATAGTTAAGGCCGTTTTTGAGCAGGAACTTCCGCGTCCGCTTTGCCTCAATGTAAATATTCCAATCCTGCCGGTTGAGCAGATTAAAGGTATCAAAATATGTCGCCAAACTAAGGGTTACTGGCGCGAGAACTTCTACGAGCGTAAAGATCCGCACGGTGGTACATATTTCTGGCTGACAGGTGCGTTTGATAACCACGAGCCTGAGGCTCAAGACTCTGACGAGTGGGCTTTGAATAACGGCTATGTGTCGGTTGTCCCTGTGCAGGTTGACCTTACTGCCTACAATCAATTAGAGTCGCTTAAAGGGGTGTTTTAATACCTCACCGAGCCGTTATGTCGATAACTACATTGGTGCTTAGTGTTATCATTATTTTGACGCTAATCTTACAGGTTGTCGCCATTATATTTGCTATGCGCCTTATTAAGCGCACTAAGTACAATGCTATATGGATTTTGTACATCATCGGCTTTGTTTTTATTGCTGTTGAGCGATACTTCGAGTTGCTCAATATCAATGGCGAGATAGAGAGACCATATATCCCCATTATTTTTGGTACGGGAGTCTCAATATGCGTCTCTATTGCGGTGATGTTTGCCCATAGACTTGTCAACTATCTTGACCATATTGCTCGCCAAAGGGCGCAGCTTAACCGTCGCATCCTCAATGCTGTTCTTAAAACTGAGGAGCGCTCGAAGCTTAACATATCCAAAGAGTTGCACGATGGCTTGGGCCCTCTGCTCTCATCGGCAAAGATGTCGCTCTCAGTTTTGTCGCGCGAGAAGTTGAGTGAGCAACAACGAGAAATTGTGGGCAATACCGCCTATGTCATCGATGAGGCTATCCGCTCGGTTCGCGAGATATCCAACAATCTCTCGCCGCAGGTTCTTATAGACTTCGGCTTGGCGCAGGCTATTCGTAACTTTACCTCTCGCTGTGAAGCTATGCATAGCGTGGCTATCAACTTCTCCACCACTCTCGGTAAAGAGCGCTTTGATGACAATGTGGAGGTTGTCGTATATCGTGTAGCGTGTGAGCTGATAAACAACTCGCTCAGACATTCAGGCTGCACAAAAATAGATCTTAGCCTCGAAAGCGATAATGCGACCTTAACCCTCCAATACTCTGATAATGGCTGTGGTTTTGAGCCTCAGGCAATGGTGGACTGTGGTATGGGTTTGTCCAATATCTCGTCGCGTGTAAACTCGCTTGGCGGACATCTTGACATTCAGAGCAGCGCAGGCAATGGAATGAGCGCAACTATAACGATAAAATTAAACTCTGCTCACAATGGTTAAAATAGCTCTTGTTGATGATCATACCCTTTTTCGTAACGGACTTAAGGGGTTGTTGCGCACTAATAGCGATTATGAAGTTGTGGGCGACTTTGCCGACGGCTCACAGTTTATAGCCGCTCTACCTGAGTTGGATGTCGATATTGTCTTTATGGATATCGCAATGCCCAATATGGACGGACAGCGAGCTACAATATTGGCATTGCAGCAGCGGCCAGAGCTTAAAATCATTGCTTTGACAATGTTTAGTGAGCAACCATACGCGCAGCAGATGATTGAGGTGGGTGTGCGTGGATATATCAATAAAGATTCAGATATTCAGATAGTCTTTGATGCTGTCAATAGCGTTATGTCGGGCGGGAAATACTTCCCTCAAGGAGTTGTTGAGCTGCGAAAACTGAACGAGATTGACGACTTTGATGCCCTCTCCGATCGCGAACTTGCTGTGCTGACAGCTATATGCCAGGGTCTTTCAACGCCTCAAATTGCCGACCTATTGGAGATTTCTAAGCGCACCGTCGATGCCCATCGCGCCAGAATACTTGAAAAAACAGGGTGTAATAATACCGCAAGCCTTGTTGCGTACGCAATAAAAAATAAATTGGTCGAGGTTTAACCATACGCCCTAACTGACAATTCCCAAACCATACTTCAACGCGCTCCCGTGATAAAAATTGCCCGGGAGTGATAATTATTTTTGGATTTCCAAAAAATTATACTATCTTTGTGGTATATAATTGGAGAACTATGGCGGAATTAAATGTAGTTGAGCGTTTGAGTGCAAGTATAGACAAAGTACTTGACCAATATACTCTTGCTACCGAGGAGGTTGCTCGTCTGCAAATGCTTGCAGATGCGCAGCAGCGTAAAATCCGCACTCTCCAACAACAACTATCCGATGCCGAAAGAGCTTTGGCGCAGGCTAAACTCTCGTCCGCCTTTATCGGTTCGGGCGAGGATGTTAAGGCCGCAAAGGCGCAGATTAACCGTTTATTGCGGGAGGTTGAGAAGTGCATCGAACTCGTTTCGGCAAAAGTTTAGTGCGATTTTTGAGTAGTATGGCAATAAGAAAACATACATTCACAATTTGTGGTAGAAAGTACACGCAGGATGTCGCCGATGAATATGAGGAGATATACCGTATGGCGGAGCGTCGCCTCAATGCTGATCTGCTTGAGCGCGAGAAAAACTACACCGACGGCTGCGACAATCGTGACTACCTCGCCCTCTCGGCATTAGATTTCGTTGCCGAGCTTATTTGCCTTGAGAGTGACAACGAGGGTCAGACCGACCTTGAGCCACTCAATGCTCTGATTGAAAAGATAGAGTCGCGCCTTAAGTAGTTTACTTGGGCTTCGTTCTTTACATATTTTGGAAATTTCCCGCATAGATTCCTTTCGTTTTGCGAACTGAACACTTTCTATATTGGGGCAGTCTCAATTGTCAAAACCAGGCCTTGTAGCCGGCAACGGTGAGTACCGCGTGTACCGATGGAAGGTTGCGATTAGTCGAAGAACCCCACAAATGACTTATTTACAGATTCGTCATTACCTAAAAGGAGTCTTATGCGGCTTTTTATTTTGTGGTGATAGCGAAATATTTACTGCCTTCCTTGTCCTGAGTCTGAAGGTCACATACAGAAGTATGCTCCCTCCAGTCTCAAAACAAGAGCGTTGTAAATATATCACTCTGACCACAAAATGACTTGGTGGTGAAAACAGCGCAACTACTTCCGCTAATAAAATATGCCCACAATGGGAAATACAGAAGTATGTCCCATCGTGTTCGATTTTACTGAGCGTTATATTTGCACTATTTTGACCACAAAATAGCAGAAGGTGATAGCGAAATATTTACAGCCTTCCTTGTCCTGAGTCTGAAGGTCACATACAGAAGTATGCTCCCTCCAGTCTCAAAACAAGAGCGTTGTAAATAGATCTCTCTGACCACAAAATGACTTGGTGGTGAAAACAGCGCAACTACTTCCGCTAATAAAATATGCCCACAATGGGAAATACAAAAGTATGTCCCATCGTGTTCAATTTTACCGAGCGTTGGCTTATCTGCGATAACCCTTCACTGCTGCGCCTTAGCATAGTTCAAGTAAACTTGACTCTGCTTTCGGCTTAAACGCAGCGTTGTATTTGCACTATTTTGACCACAAACAACTTTATTGATACAACAACTTAAATAATATATACAAACCAAACACACTATGGAATACATTACAATTTTAGGCGTTGCCTTAGTTGTAGCAGCGGTGGTCGGAGTTTTGACTTACTTGGCAGTCAAGGCTCGATCTCAAGCGATGATTCGCGAGGCTGAGACACAGGCAGAGATGATAAAGAAGGATCGTGAGCTTCAAGCTAAGGAGAAGTTCTTGCAGCTTAAAAGTGAGCACGACCGCTCAGTAAATGAGCGTAATCAGAAAGTTAAGGAGGCAGAGCAGCGTGTGCGTCAGGCTGAGCAGTCTTTGCAGCATCAGCAGAAGGAGTTGGAGCGTAAGATGTCCGAGACTGACCGCGTGAAGGCTAAGATGGAGGGTCAGATTGCCTCTCTTGAGGAGCGTAAGGGCGAGTTGGCTCAGATTATCAACGAGCAGAATATCCGCCTTGAGCAGATTTCGGGTATGAGCTCCGAGGAGGCTAAGAATACTCTTGTTGAGAATATGAAGGCTGAGGCTAAAAGCGAGGCCGCTGCATACATCAACGAGACTATTGAGGAGGCAAAGATGACCGCTACAAAGGAGGCGAAGCGTATCATCGTAGCCTCTATTCAGCGAGTTGCTACCGAGACCGCTATCGAGAACTCAGTTACCGTGTTTAACATCGACTCTGAGGATGTTAAGGGTCGCATTATCGGCCGCGAGGGTCGTAATATCCGCGCTCTTGAGGCTGCTACAGGCATCGAGATTATCGTTGACGACACCCCTGAGGCTATTATCCTCAGCGGCTTTGACCCTGTGCGTCGTGAGATTGCTCGCTTGGCTCTTCACCAACTTGTAACCGACGGCCGTATCCACCCTGCACGCATCGAGGAGGTTGTTGCTAAGGTTAAGAAGCAGATTGAGGAGGAGATTGTCGAGGTAGGTAAGCGTACCGCTATCGACCTGGGTATCCACGGCTTGCACCCTGAACTTATCCGCCTTATCGGTAAGATGAAGTACCGCTCTTCTTATGGTCAGAACCTGCTTCAGCACGCTCGTGAGACTGCTAACCTCGCAGGCATTATGGCTGCAGAGCTCGGTCTTAACCCTAAGAATGCTCGTCGCGCTGGTCTGTTGCACGATATAGGTAAGGTGCCTGATGATGAGCCTGAGTTGCCACACGCAATAATTGGTCAGAAGCTGGCAGAGAAGTATAAGGAGAAGGCTGAGGTATGCAACGCTATCGGTGCTCACCACGATGAAATTGAGATGACTTCAATGATTGCTCCAATCATTCAGGTATGCGACGCAATCTCTGGCGCGCGTCCTGGCGCTCGCCGTGAGGTTATTGAGTCCTATATCAAGCGACTCAAGGAGATGGAGGATATTGCACTCTCATACGACGGTGTTGTTAAGACCTATGCTATTCAGGCCGGTCGAGAGCTCCGCGTAATTGTCGGTGCCGATAAACTCTCAGACGCTGAGTCAGAGGCACTCTCACACGATATCGCTAAGCGTATTCAGGACGAGATGACCTATCCTGGTCAGGTTAAGATTACCGTTATTCGTGAGACGCGTTCGGTAAGTTACGCTAAGTAGGGCATTTGCCGTGAAAAGGTAGCATTAGCTTCCGCTAACTCTAAAACCAGCAAAGGGTCGTACGCCAAGTACTACCCTTCGCTGTTTTTATAGCCGAGCGTTGCTACTACTACCTTTTGACGACAAATGGGTGTATAGAGGTATGTTGGTTGAGTTGATTTTGCCGAGCGTTGGCTCATCTGCGATGACCCTTC
>JAFNYE010000229.1 GCA_017383345.1 Alistipes sp.
ACTTTTCTCTCCACTTTGTAATGTTTGCCCACAGCCTCCAGGAACGCTGAGTATATATCATCCTGTCTACTTGTACCTTTGTTATATGAGCTCACATCGTGCTTCATATGCGAGTAGCCATAAAACATAGCAAGGGTAAGGTGGTGCACTGCATTTATCTTAAATTCGGAGTGTGGCGATTGCACAATGTTTTTCAATAGTTGATAGTACTCACTGAACACATTTTGGTCTTTATCGAGGTTCAATAGCGGATTATTAATCATTGACGAGTATAGCTTGTGCGTATAGTCACCATCAGCTCCAACAAATAGAGTATCGGTAAAAGAGCTGGACATTACAATAGCTCGTCCTTGCAAATCTTTAGAGTAGCTGCTTAGTTCGCAAGTTTGCCCCGCCATTATAATAATTACAGCTGGGGCTTTTATGTGGTATTTGTGCACATCAATTTTGAATATGGCCTCGCCTTGGTCGTAGATAATAGCCATAGACATATCAACCTTAAAAGGCTCTCGGCCAATCATCCTTTCTGCACGAAGAGCATTGGCATCCTCAATCAAAATCACATCAGTTCCAATTCTTAAATCTTTAGATGTGATTTTATCAATATAGTTATGCCACTTATAGTATATAACCTGTTTTTTCATACCACTCTATTTTGCTACAAATATACCAAATTAATGTATTATTATACTGATTTTACAGATATATTCAGTGTTATATACCAATATTTCGGCACTATGTCAAATTTTCATATCTGTTATACCCACACCTTTGCACTAAAATTTTAATTGATTTAAGTGATGAAGAGTTTATTGAAAAGATTTAGCCTATTACTTGTGATGTTAGGCTTTGCCTCTATTGCAAAAGCAGAAGAGGATAGAGCAACCGATGGGTTTATAAGGAGAGCCTTTCGCGATATGAAGGAGAGTGCCAAACTACAGCGTCAGATTGACAAAGCGAACTTCCGCGCAGTAAGGCTCGAGACAAAGGCCTTTTATGAGGAGCAAAAGAGATTGTCGAAGCCGTCCGTAAGAACAGCTGCCGAAATAGATAGAATGCAGCGCGAATTGGAGGTAGCTAACAAAAGAGCCAAGGAGGCTCAAGCAAAGATTGATAATGTAAAGCAGTAATAACTATGACAAAGTACAAATTAAAGAGCAGCAAAGTAGAGAATGCTGTTGTCGGCACCTACAAAAAGATTGAGAGTGGTATTGTAGATGGTTATCAGGCTATTGAGGATGCTGTGGTTAAAACCTACGAAAAAATTGAAGATAAGTTTATTGAGAAATTCTTGGAGGAGAGACCCGAGACCATAGACAACGAGAAATAGTTAAGTTGTGAAGAGATGTTTATTGATGCTGCCTGCACTTATCGTGACAAGCAATATGCTTTTTGCTCAAGAGCACAAGAATAATAGCCCAATGTTCGATAAATCGTACAGAGCAGATGTTGAACTAACTTGGCAAAATCCTCACACCTGGGGTATCGCCACATCTCACGGATATAGCTTCGGCAATGGTTTGTATGTTGGTGGCGGTGCGGGATTTATTGCCGAATTTATGAATTACAAGACAAAACCTACATTTCTACTACCGCTATTTGCGGATGTGAAGTATAGCTTCTTTAATAAATTGGTCACTCCCTATGTCAGTGTCAAGGTAGGAGGCTATGCTGATGTAACAAGTACGAAGGTGCAGGGCATACGCACATTTGCCAACCCCGCAATTGGCATTGATATTCACAGATTCTCTTTTGAGGTCGGTTACGAATATCAGTTAGGTTGTTGGGGATATAAAAAAGGAGAGCATATTCATCAGGTAAAATGTAGCGTTGGATTTAGTTTCTAAACGATTTATATTATAAAAATGATTAAGAATAGTGGCGTATGTAGTGAACCTTGTAGTTCGCTCATACGCCACCGTTGTTTATACACATTGTATCTTCGGAAGATGCTTGATTTCAGTGCGTTACTTTCAAAAGTTTTATTTACCTTTGCATTCGTAGTTTTTGGGCTTGATTACGACCTCCATGTAGTCTTCTATGTGGAATTTCGCAATTTTCGTAAAACCTAATACTGAAAATCAATCAGTTAAAATAAAATAATGGCTGCCTAAAAGGCGCCCATTTTTATATGTTGTATATTGTCTATCTTAATCTACTTGAAATTAACGACATAAACTCCTCACGGGTTCTTGGATCGGAGAGGAAGATGCCCGTAAATGCCGATGTAGTAGTTGCAGAGTCCTGCTTCTCGACTCCGCGCATCTGCATACAAGTGTGCGACGCCTCGATAACTACAGCCACGCCCAATGGATTGAGCGCCTCCTGAATAGAGTCACGAATCTGCACGGTCAGTCGCTCCTGCACCTGCAGTCGACGAGCAAAGCACTCCACTACGCGGGCGATTTTTGACAGACCGGTAATCTTACCATTTGGAATATAGGCTACGTGTGCCTTGCCGATAAATGGCAGCATATGGTGCTCACACACCGAGAAAATCTCGATATCCTTTACAAGCACCATCTGGCGGTACTCCTCGTTGAACATCGCCGAGCGGATAATCTCGATTGGATCCTCGTTATAGCCCTTTGTGAGGAACGACCACGCCTTTGCAACACGCATCGGGGTCTTAATAAGGCCCTCGCGCTCGGGATCCTCTCCCAGAAGCTTCAAAACCTCTTTGTAGTGATAGGCGAGCTGCTCAAGGGTCTGCTCGTCGTATTTGTCTTCACGCTTATAGTTTTCCATCGTCTTGACCTAATTTTCAGAATCTACCTTCAAAAATTTTACAAGTTCAGCTACGGCGCGTCCACGATGCGATATTGCATTCTTTTGGTCGGCCGACATCTGCGCAAAGGTAATAATTTCTCCCGAAGGTACAAAAAGTGGATCGTAACCAAAGCCCTCGGCACCCGACTCCTCGGTAGCTATTGAGCCTTCGACACGGCCCTCAAAGAGATACTCTTTGCCGTCCAAAATAAGGGCAATAACTGTTCTAAAGTGTGCCGAGCGGTCTGCTACACCCTCCATATTTTTGAGCAACAGTCGGTTGTTTGCCGCAAAGTCGTGACCATCTGTTGCATAACGCGCAGAATGTACGCCCGGAGCGCCATTCAGAGCATCTACCTCGAGGCCTGTATCGTCTGCAAAGCAGTCTGCACCAAGCTTTTCGTAGATATATCGCGCCTTCTGCAAGGCATTGCCCTCAAGGGTCTCGGCAGTCTCGGGAATATCCTCTGTAATGCCACACTCTCGCAGCGTTACAAGTGTAAAAGCGTCACCCAA
>JAFNYE010000230.1 GCA_017383345.1 Alistipes sp.
TATAAAAGATATTTACATTTCCCCCAAACCCCCTTTTGAAAAAAGGGGGCTTAGTCGCAAAGTTCCTTTGCTCCGAGGTGCAAGTAAGTACGGGTGTGCGAGGCTGACGCAGATGAGCTACTTGGGCTGTAGGGAGTTTTTTTAGGGAAGTTAGGGAAATTAGGGAAGTTAGTGATTTTCTAAACTCCTTAAATTCCCTAAATTCCTTAAACTCCCTACCACCATTCGCGCACCATTTTAGCGGCAGTAAATACGACACTATCACGCTAAAATATTTGTTGTCAAAAGTGCGTAGTTACAAGGCTCGGCGAAAAATCCCTGCGATGGATAGTACTAAAGCGTACAGCCATTGCAGGGATATTTTCGTTAGCCGCAGTAAATGCGTGCTTTTCACAACAAATTAAAGCAAAGCCTTAGCCTTAACCTCAATAGTCTGATGCTTATGCAACAACTCACCATTATCGGTGATACCCTCAACAACGATATTATACAAGCCACTACGGTCTGCGGTATAGAAGTTGATTGAGGCATATCCGCTCTCGGTTGGGCGCACGAGAGGCTCCCACGCTATAGTTGAGCGAAGGTCCTGCACGGAGGTTAGGCGAGAGTCGAAGGTTGGATATTTAGGTTTATAGAATTGTGCCGGCTTATGGCTGCCACGGATAACTACTCGCGCCATAGCGTCATTATCGACGGTATAAATCATACCCTCCTTGCTCACCTCCATAAGGATAGCGCCCTGTTGTGCTGCCAGACCGAGCATTGTGGCAGCCTTACCGTCAGCAAACGAGAGTCGCTCAATATACTTGGTGTCGTAGTTACCTATATCCTCAATATCGGCAAGTTGACCGTTGATATATACATCAGGGACACTCACATCCTGATTTGTTGAAGGTATATCCTGCAAGAATTGGTTATCGCTTGAGTTATCATCCTCGCCTGTGTTCTCCTCATAGAATGACATACGCAAATCGCGTGCGGCGTAGTTATTTCGGGTGGTTACGGTAGTGCCGACCACATCGAGCTCCTTAAATGTTGCCAAAGCGTCATAGACCGTAGCGAAGCGGGACAAATCACCGTGGAGCATACTTCCCGCTGTTGCTGTAGCGAAGAACGAGGTGCTACGACGACCCATAACCACAATCTCCTCAATATCGATAACTCGCTCGCCACCCTCGTAGAAGTAACGCTCCTTAGCACGAGTAAGAAAGGCTGACGGTATAGGCATAGCAGGGGCGAGGTAGTACTCACGGATATGCGACGAGGTGGTTACAGGAAAGTTTTCGGTCTCTATCTCGATACGCACAGTTTTATCCTTACCCTTCTTATTGAGCGCCTGAATGATATATTGGGTATCCTCCTTACACTCGAGGCCTGCAATCATAAAGTTATTATACTCGTTGAGTTCAAAATGCTCTACATACTTGGTAACGGGGTTCATCAACACCACGCTCGGCTTCTTAGCCTTACCGATAAGACCAAAGACTGAGCCACGGATACGCTCCGAATCCTCCATAGGATAGAGTATGCGCGGGAATTTCTTTTCCAACACCGCATTGAGAGCATAGCGACGCCAGCCGTTGGTAAGCATAACAAGATCGAGGTTATCGAGGGTCTTAGGCTTAGAATCGACAAAGTAGCTACCCGGATGCTCCACATCGCCCTTAAGGTCAGAGGAGAGGAGCATATAGGAGAGGATATTCTGCTCATCGGGGTTATACTCCACCACATTGGCATCGGTAACGCTGACAGAGAAGTTACCTGTAACAGGTTTTCCTTGAGAGTCGGTGATAGCCATAGTCATACTCACGCGGTCGCGCTGCTCATAGACCTTCTTATTTGTGAGCACCTCGGCTTTAGCATATCTACCGTCACGCACATAGAACAATCGCTCGGCAACAACGCTGTTAGAGTTCTTCTCGACAATTGAGATTTGTGCTATACCGTCAAACATATCCTTATTCAACAGACGAATTGGGCGAGCCAAATTCTCCACCATAGTCATCACAGCGCCACGGGAGTGGATTACAGCCGCATAGTTGGCTATATTGAGTTCGGCTGAAGTTTGGATGATGATTGTATGGCCGTCATTTTGGCGCATAACACGCAGAGCTACGCCCAATGGCTCAACCTTTGGCAAATCAAAGCGTTTGGTAAGACCATCCTCCGATTTTATCTCGGCATAATACTTTTCATCTCTTTGTGCGCGCAGCACAAAGCGGCCCATACCGTTATGCTCCGTCTGCATTGTAGCTATTTGTTCTCCTTTGGATGTAAAGATATTACCCTCGACACTCTTGGAACGGCCATTGACGCCCTGTGCCTTAAATGCTATAACCTGAACAATGTTAGCAATAAGGTTTCCACCCTCAGGGCAGAACTGCACATCAAAATCCTCGGTAAAGGATGGTAGCTGGATATATTGCTGCAAGTCGCGGCTATTGGCGCGCACCTTGACCTCAATGCAATCGTTAGGATTATTGGACGGACGGAACGAGATATGCGCATAGCCCTGCTTGTCGGTGCGCTCGCTACCTGAACGGTTCTTGCCGTCAATTACCACCCTATATTTAACAGGAGTGCCGACAATAGGCATAGAGTATTGATCGATAAGGCGGAGCGTAGCTGTTACAGAGCCATTAGGGTTGACTTTATATGTAGGGGTGATCTGAACTGCGTCATCAATATAGTTACCGATATATATCTCGCGCGTATAGAAGTAGCCCATATCGAAGTTGGTCATCCAGCGGGTATAGGCACGCAGCGTATAACGGCCCGAAGTGAGGCGGGCGTTGAGCATAAAGGTTCCGATAAACTGTTTGTTCTCGGCAGCAACTTTTATACGCTCCACCAAACGCCCCTCAGGACTGATAAGCTCGGCATAGACAAACATTGACGAAGAGTTGCGACTCAGCAGCGTTGCGTGAACAAGGTAACCGCTAAAATAGAGCGTTTCGCCAGCGCTATAGTACGGTTTGTCGGTCATAAGATATAGCTTCTCAAAGACGCCGCCGCTCTTGTAAAACTCGGCATAACTATCAGCCAAATTCTGAGCAAAGCTCTTTGTCGGAGAGAGCAGATGATCAGGGAGTTGCTCGGTTGTACGCTTCGCCTGAGCCGAGGCAGAGAGTGCTACAAAGCAGAGGGTTAATATTGCAAAAAATCTCTTCATAACGGAATTTCCAATGGGGACAAAGTTTCTCAAAGCAAAATTATTTATTATCTTCTACAAAGATAAGCATAAATTTGAGAAATACGATTTTTTAGTAATAAAAATGCGTTGATAGCTTAGATTGCCAAAAAAATTGTATATTTGCACAAACATTCAACTAAACCTAATAATTTATGCAAAGAATTAATCGTCTTTTTGCGGTTTTGGCTTTAGTGCTTTTCACCGCATTTTCACTCACAGCGCAGGAGCTTCCTAAGTCGCTTGAGATCCCTTCTGCTATTGGCGACAATATGGTGTTGCAGCAGAACACTACTGTAAACATTTGGGGTTACGCTAAGCCAAAGTCTAAGGTTAGTGTTGCTTGTGACTGGGTTGCAGGCAAGCCTATGGTTGTCAAGGCTGACGCTGAGGGTGTATGGATTGTTCCGGTAGCAGTTCCCGCAGCAAGCTTCGACGCTCACACTATCACTATCAAGGCCGGCAAGGAGGTTCGCACTCTTAAGAACATCCTCTTTGGTGAGGTATGGCTCTGCGCAGGTCAGAGCAATATGGAGTGGCCTGTACGCAAGACCCCAGATATGGTAGGCGACCTTAAGAAGGAGATGAACACCAACATCCGCCTTCTCTGCACCGGCCGTATTGAGGCAGAGACTCCACAGCGCGACATCCCTGCACAGGAGGGTAAGAACACCAAGTGGGCTGTATGTAACCCTGAGGATCTTGCTCAGTTCTCAGCTGTAGGTTACGGCTTTGGTAAGGAGCTTCAGCAGGCTCTCAATGTACCTATCGGTCTTGTTGACGCATCTTATGGTGGTACATTCATCGAGGGTTGGATGAAGAAGGAGGTTATCGACGCTGACCCTAAGGTAGCAAAGGATTGCACCAAGATTAAGCACAAGAAGTGGGCTGGTAAGGCATCTTGGCTCTACAACGCTAACATCTACCCTATCCGCCACAACTCATTTGCAGGTGTTATCTGGTATCAGGGTTGTGCAAATGTTTCATCTTCACCACGCACCTACGCTCACTCTGTAGAGGTATTGGTAAACTCTTGGAGAGAGGAGTTCCGCAATCCTGAGATGCCGTTCTATATCGTTGAGCTCGTTCCTTGGACATACTCAGGCATCAAGGGCGCACAGCTCCGCGAGTCTCAGATGAAGGCTACAAAGCGTATCTCACACTGCGAGATTGTCGGCACTATGGATCAGGTTGACATCCCGGGAGATATCCACCCACGCTATAAGGCAGATGTTGCACACCGTTTGGCTCAGACCGCTTTGGGCGAGCACTATGGTGTAAATGTTGGCACTTTCCGTGGTCCTTCATACAAGAGTATGGCTGTTGAGGGTAACGCTGTACGCCTTACCTTCAACAATGTTCCTACCTCACTCAAGGCTGAGGGTCGTATCAACGGCTTCCAGATTGGTGTTAAGGATCCTGAGAATGAGAAGCGCATCAAGTTCTGCCTTGCTGACGCAACTATCGAGGGCGATCAGATCGTTGTAAGCGCACAGGGCGTAACTGCTCCTGTGGCTGTACGCTACTGCTTCAACGAGGATGTAGGTAATGTACTCTCAGCTGAGGGTCTTCCACTCCACCCATTCCGTACTGACAAGAGCAACGCATCTTTGAGCGCTACCCCTTATGTAGAGCCTGCATCAGAGATCGCAGTTACCGTAGAGGCTAAGGCCGGCTACTACACAATGTCAGAGTTCAAGGAGGGTGCTCATATGTGGCCAAACCTCAAGCAGAAGCTCAGCAATCAGTATCCAAAGCAGTTCGAGGGCTTCCAGATGCTTACAGCTAAGTCTCTTAAGAAGCACAAGACTATCGGTGGCAAGATTACCGCTCACGGCAATGGTCGCATCTACTGTCTTGCTCGCAATACTGCCGACATCCGCAAGTATCACGACAAGCACGGTTGGAAGCTCATCATCGCTACCGACACCCGCGCTATCACTCCAGAGGGTAAGAAGATTGGCGCTCAGTACATCTGCTACCGCAATGTTAAGGATGGCGAGACTGTTGCTCTTCCACGCGTTAAGGACCACTACTCACTCTTTGTAGTGGCTAAGCAAATTAACCTCGTTGAGGTAGAGTAATTTATCGTTACAACTATTAGTTCGCCTGCTCAAAAGAGTGGGCGAACTATCTTTTTGTGCGATATTGGCTCTATTGTTTTGATTTTAAGGATTTTTTTGTAATTTTGCGCCCGATTATAAGACATTAACACTTAATAAAATACAACTATGACAATTACTGCTGCTGATATCAAAATCGGTATGTGCATCGAGATGGACGGCAAGACTTTCCTTGTAGTCGATTTCCAGCACTGCAAGCCGGGCAAAGGCCCTGCATTCGTTCGCTCAAAGCTCAAGAACCTCGAGAACGGTCGCGTTCTTGAGAACACATTCTCTTCTGTAGGTCAGAAGATTGAGCAGGTACGCGTTGAGCGCCGTCCTTACCAGTTTACTTATGAGGACGACTTGGGTGCACACTTTATGCACTGTGAGACCTTCGAGGAGATTAACATCGAGAAGGAGCTTATCAACAACTACGACCTTATGGCTGACGGCCAGGTAGTAGAGGTTATGTTCCACACTGAGAAGGAGAGCGTTCTTTCTGCCGAGCTTCCTCCAATCGTTGATATGGAGGTTACATATACCGAGCCAGGCATCAAGGGCGATACCGCTTCAACCAACTCACTCAAGCCTGCTACTGTAAACACAGGTGCTACCATCAAGGTACCTTTGTTCATCAATACCGGCGACCGTATCCGCGTTGACACCCGTACTCGCGAGTACTACGAGCGTATTAAGTAATTTTAGCGCAACTATAAAGCTAAGGGCAGCACATTGTGCTGCCCTTGCTGTTTGCAACAGACCCCATTCTCATCCCTCCGTTGACTATTTCGCCCAACATTTTAGCATCAGAATGCAGTATTTGCAACGCTCGGCTATAAAAACAGCGAAGGGTAGTACTTGGCGTACGACCCTTTGTTGGTGCGAGAGGTAGCGGCAGCAAATACGCCGCTATCACGCTAAAACAATTTGTCGTCAAAATAGTGCAAATACAACGCTGCGATTAAGCCGAACGCAATAGCGGTAGCCACGAAGTGCAAAGGGCGAAGGTTGAAAATGGGAGCTTGCTCACATAGTTTCAAACTCGCCCTTTGTGGGTGCTATGCACCATGACCGATATTGCTGAGGCGTAGCAGTGAAGGGTCATCACAGATGAGCCAACGCTCGCCCTGAGAAACAACGAAGGGCTGTACTTGCGGTACTGCCCTTTGTTGGAACGATGGGTAGCGGAAGTAAATGTGCCGCTATCACAACAAATACCTAGATTGAGATATCCAAAATCTCCAACTTCAACACACCTGCCGGCACGGTAACATCAACAATATCGCCCTTCTTTTTACCCAAGAGAGCCTTAGCGATAGGTGTACCTATAGCGAGCTTGCCCTCACGAAGGTTAGCCTCGTGCTCAGCAACGATGGTATAAACCACCTCGCGCTTATTGTTATGGTTGAGCAGGGTAACTTTGCTCAAGATCTGCACCTTGCTACGGTCGATTTTAGTCTCGTCAATAACGCGGGCGTTGGCAAGTGTAGCCTCCATTTGGGCAATTTTCATCTCCAACATACCCTGAGCCTCACGAGCTGCATCATACTCAGCATTCTCAGACAAGTCTCCCTTATCGCGAGCCTCGGCAATAGCAGCCGATGCAGCCGGACGCTCTACAGAACGCATATGGTCGAGTTCATCCTTGAGTTTCTTGTAACCCTCTGCTGTTAAATAAATTACTTCTTGTGCCATAGTATTGTATAGTTTTTTATAATAGCAAAAAATAAAGAATCTCAACCTGTCGGTTGAAACCCCATTAGTTCTAATATTTCGATGCAAAGATAGTCAATTATTTTTAATCTCCAAAATAAAAAGAGTTATTCCTCGCCCCACTCATAGTGTTGAGATTCAACGCCCAACAAGCCAACCACACGCTCAGTTACGGTATTGCAAAGTTGCTCGATGCTCTGCGGGTGTGAGTAGAACGATGGTGCTGCGGGCAGCACAACAGCACCTGCCTGAGTGAGGGTGACCATATTTTGCAGATGTATGAGCGAGAGTGGTGTTTCACGCACGACGATAATAAGGCGGCGACGCTCCTTGAGCATCACATCGGCTGCACGCTCAATAAGGCTCTGCGACAGGCCACACGCCACGCGACTCATCGTGCCGACGCTTGAAGGGACGATAACCATTGCATCCCAGCGCGCCGAGCCACTTGCCGGTGCAGCAAATAGGTTGTCATTGTCGTAGCGAACTATTTTATCGCTTTGGGGCATAACTACACCCTCGGTTGCGACCACAGCCTGAGCATTAGTGCTATAGATGAGCGCTATTTTCTCGACCTGCGAAGAGGCAACAAGTTGTTCGAGCAGTTGCCTGGCATATATAGCGCCACTTGCAGCTGTTATGGCAACGACTATTTTCATCGGTTACAGTTCTATAATTTTACACTTAAGCCCCAGCTTCTCTATCCTTTCAAGTGTGCGTGGCAGGGCGTAACTCATATTCTTAAACGCCTTCTCGGAGTCGTGAAAGACCACAATCGAGCCGGCTGTAAGATAGTCTGTGACATTTTTCAGGCACCGTTGCGGCGAGAGGGCCCGGTTATAGTCACGCGAGACAATATCCCACATAACTATCTTATAACGCTGCGCTACGGCACGCATCTGCGATGGTGTCACTCGTGCATAAGGGGGTCTAAAGAGCTCCGAATGGACAATATCGCCAGCAAAATCAACATCCTCAAGGTAACGCTCAAGCGTCATACCCCACCCCTTTTGGTGGGAGTAGGTGTGATTACCAACCTTATGCCCCTCGTCCAGAATTTTCTGATATAGGTCGGGATACATCTCCGCATTTTTGCCCAACACAAAGAATGTCGCCTTAGCATTATACTGCCTCAGGGTGGCAAGTATCCACTCTGTAACGCCCGGTGTAGGACCATCGTCAAAGGTGAGAAATACCCCCTGCTCGTCCTCTATCTCCCACACCAAGTCGGGCATAAGTGCGCGTATAAACTTTGGCGGTTTAATCTTCATTGTGACCGTAGTTTGATTACAAATGTAAGCAATAATTTTGAATTTGCACAAATAATGTATATTTTTGTAGAGATAACAACATTTGTTCCGTATGAAATTATTCTCAAAAATCTTAGCCTTTGTGCTTCTGTTGCTTACCGCTGTGGGCTGTCGCAATATTCATACCCTCACCTCCGAGAACAAGCGTCCTATTCAGGGCGGTGCATACGAGGTTCTTGTAATCTGCAACAACGCAGAGTGGGAGAGTCCGCTCGGTGCGGCATTACGCGACCTTCTGGAAGAGCCTATTGAGATGCTCAACCAGAATGAGCCTCTGTTCAATGTACTTCGTATCACATCAAATGACTTCCGCCATCTGCTTGTTCAGCACCGTAATATTCTCAAAGTAGTAATATCGGACAAGGTAGAGCAGGCTCAAATTGTTGCTCAATATGATGTTGATGCAGCTCCGCAGATAGTACTCACCTTCCAGGCTCCTACACAACAGGCGGCTATAGAGTATTTGGCCGAGAATGGAGCCTCGTTAGTCAAAGTTCTTGAGATTGCCGAGCGCAACCGCACCATTGCCTACGCGGAGAAGCACAATGTCAAAGTTCTCAACGACATTATAGCCAAGCAGTTTGATATTACCGTCAAGATACCTAAAGGATACGAGCTGCGCTCACAAAGCGACAACTTCATCTGGGCATCTTACGAGTTTCCTGTAGCAAGTCAAGGCTTCTTCTGCTACAGCTACCCTTATCAAGGCAAAGGCTCGCTTACGGCCGACTATCTTATCGCTATGCGCAACAACTTTGCCAAGCGCATACCCGGCCCATCAGATGGCTCATATATGATTACCGTTGAGCAAATTCCCGCAGCTGACGGTATAGGCATTCTGCCTATGCGCCCACTCTACCGTCCCGTTGTAATCAACGGCAAGGAGTGGATTGAGATGCGCGGCTTCTGGGATGTAGAGAACGACTATATGGGTGGACCATTTGTGAGCTACACCACTGTGAACGATACCACAAACGAGGTCTTTACCATTGACTGTTATGTTCACAGCCCTAAGTACGGCAAGCGCAACTTCCTCCGTCCATTGGAGCATTTGGTCTATCTGATTTCATTCCCTAAGAGTGCAACGGCTACAAAATAACAAAACATACGACTACCTTGTCGTTGGCGCGGGTCTTTTCGGCTCGGTCATTGCTCGTCGCGCCCTCGATGCCGGCTATAGTGTCAAGGTTATTGACCGCCGTAACCATATCGGTGGCAACCTCTATTGCGAGGATATAGACGGAGTGGCTGTACATAGCTATGGCCCTCATATATTCCACACATCGGATAAGCAGGTATGGGAGTGGGTCAACTCGGTTGTAGAATTTGTTCCATTCATAAACTCTCCGTTGGCTAACTTTAACGGCAAGATATACAACTTGCCCTTTAATATGAACACCTTTTGCCAGTTGTGGGGTGTAACTACACCTGAGCAGGCAAAGGCCAAGATTGAGAGCCAACGCGAGGGCATTACCGACCCTAAAAATCTTGAAGAGCAGGCTATTTCGCTTGTGGGAAGAGATATATTTGAGACGCTGATTAAGGGTTACACCGAGAAACAATGGGGTCGAGAGTGCAAAGAGCTTAGCGCTGATATAATTCGTCGCCTGCCTCTGCGCTTCACATACGACAACAACTACTTCAACGACACCTATCAGGGAATACCTCAAGGGGGCTACAACACCTTTATCGAGCGACTGCTCGAGGGTGCCGATGTGGAGCTTGAGTGCGACTTCTTTGCCCACCGAGAGACTCTTGAGAACTCAGCCCGCAAAATAGTCTATACAGGCGAAATTGACCGATATTTTGACTATTGCTTTGGTCGATTGGAGTACCGTACACTCCGCTTTGAAAGCGAACGACTTGAGAGTGAAAATTATCAGGGCGTAGCTGTTATGAATTTCACCGACCGCACTACCCCATTTACCCGCATTGTCGAGCATCGCCACTTTGACAAGAGTTGCAAAGCAAAGCACACAATAATAACTCGTGAATACCCGCAGGAGTGGAACGACAAATGTGAGCCATACTACCCTATAGCCAACGCCCGCAATAACACCATTGCCGAGCAGTATCGCAAGTTGGCATCGGCACAACAAAATGTTATCTTTGGAGGCAGGTTGGCTCAATATCGCTACTACGATATGCACCACATCGTTAAACTCGCGCTACAGATAGAACTATGAATATAGAACTGATCGTCGTTGGCAAAACCGACTCAAAAGAGGTGGCCGCATTGGTTGATATGTACCTTAAGCGCATCAACTTCTACAATCGCTTTAATATAAGCTATATACCAGATATACGCAACGCCAAAAATCTCTCCGAAGCACAACAAAAAAGCTCCGAGGGCGAGGCTATTCTGCGACTTCTCGACGACTCCGACCGCGTAGTACTGCTCGATGAGAAGGGTCAGGAGTTTCGCTCTATAGAGTATGCCGAGTGGCTGCAAAAGCGTATGAACAGCGGCGTAAAACGCCTTGTCTTTATAATCGGCGGCCCATACGGCTTCTCCGATGCGGTATATAAACGCGCAAATGAGAAGATATCTCTATCCAAGATGACATTCTCGCACCAAATTATCCGCGCAATTTTTACCGAACAACTCTACCGCGCATTCTCTATCATCAACAACTCGCCTTACCACCACGAGTAAGGGCTATAACACCACGACTCTTCAGCCCTCCTAAAGGTGCGTCTCGCTACGCTGTACCGCGACGGGTTTAGGCTACGCAGTACTGCCCGCTTTTTCGGGAAAAAGCAGGGCGTGCAAAAAGCTTTCGGCAAAACTATGTTTTGCTTGTTGTTGCGTTGCGTGTTTAGGATAGCCTTACGGCTATTAAGCCCAAAGGGGGTATAACCTTTCAAGCAAGCTTGAGGTTAACCCCCTTTTGTCTTACCCCTACGGGGCAACCTAAACTCGAAAACAAGCACTATCTAAAAATATAAAAAAAATATTTACATTTCCCCCAAACCCCCTTTTGGAAAAAGGGGGCTTAGTCGCTTCGCTCCGGGTGCGCGAATAGAGGGTGTGCAAGGCTGACGCACCACAACCGCTTTTGAGTGTAGCTGACGCAGAACAGCGCTTTTGAGTTTCAAGCAAGCTTGACCTTAGAGGACTATTTTTTCTTGTACAATCTACGATGGCTTTCCTAAACCCGAGAACGACAATGCGCTATATCCCTAACCTCCCTAAATTCACTAAACTCCTTAAACTCTCATTCGCACCGTCGTCAATTCTCGCACTAATTTGTCGTCAGAAAGGTATAGATGCAACGCTGCGATTAAGCCGAACGCAATAGCGGTAGCCACGAAGTGCAAAGGGCGAAGGTTGAAAATGGGAGCTTGCTCACAACTTTTCAAACTCGCACTTTGTGGGTGCTATGCACCGCGACCGATATTGCTGAGGCGCAGCAGTGAAGGGTCATCGCAGATGAGCCAACGCTCGGCAAAATCAACTCAACCAACATACCTATATAAACCCATTTGTCGACAAAAGGTAGTAGTAGCAACGCTCGGCTATAAAAACAGCGAAGGTTAGTACTTGGCGTACGACCCTTTGCTTGTTTTAGAGTTAGCGGAAGCTAATGCTACCTTTTCACGGCA
>JAFNYE010000020.1 GCA_017383345.1 Alistipes sp.
CGAACGACGCGGCTTTACCTCTATGGTTAAGCCCGTCGGTTCATTGTGTAATATGCGATGCAAGTACTGTTACTACCTCGACAAAGCGGAGCTATACAACCACCACCAGCCTATGATGGATGACAAATTGCTCGAAAATTATATCCGCGCAAATATCGAGGGCAACAATTCGCCCGTTATAGCCTTTGCCTGGCACGGTGGCGAACCTCTACTTGCAGGCAAGGAGTTTTTTCGCAAAGCTGTAGCACTACAACAAAAGTATGCTGAGGGTCGTACCGTCGAAAACTCAATTCAGACAAATGGCCTGCTTATAGATGACGAGTGGTGCGCTATTTTGCGCGATAACAACTTCCTTGTAGGCGTATCGATAGATGGTCCAGAACAAATTCACGATGCGCACCGCGTAGATATCGGCGGACAACCCACCTTTGCCCGCGTAATGAAGGGTATTGAGCGACTCTATCGCAATGGCGTTGAGTACAATACCCTTACAACGGTAAACATCCACAGCGAAGGTCGCGGAGCGGAGGTCTATAACTTCCTGCGCCAAATAAGCGTCTTTATGCAGTTTCTGCCCGTTGCCGAGTTACTATGTGACGGCAGAGTGCAATCCCCCGAGGCTCAAGGTGCCGATATAGCGCCGTGGTCAGTTAGTGCTAAGGGGTTTGGTCAGTTTATGTGCGACATATTTGATATATGGGTTGCCAACGATGTGGGCAGACGATATGTACAACTCTTTGATGCAACATTAGCGCTAATGGTGGGTGTTCAGCCTTCGGTTTGCTCCTTGTGCGAGACCTGCGGCAGCGGACTTACCGTAGAGCATAATGGCGATGTATATTGCTGCGACCACTTTGTATATCCGCAGTACAAAATTGGCAACATTCATACCGACCGCCTTGCCGATCTTGCATATTGCGACCGTCAATTTGAGTTTGGTGTTGCTAAGCGAGCGCTACTTCCTCACCAGTGCCGACATTGTAAATTCTACAGTCTCTGCCACGGCGAGTGTCCAAAGCATAGATTTATAGAGGACAACACGGGCGAGTGGGGGAAGAACTACCTTTGTGAGGGATATAAACTCTTCTACACCCACACTCAAAGCGCAATGGAGCGGATGAAACAGCTCATACTTGAAGGCAAACCTTGTGCAGAGATAATGAAAAAATAGCTTCGGATGGAGCTATTTTTCTTTTACATACCTTGGCGCGACATTTGCATAACTCTGTGAACTATGATAAGAGTTTTGGTATATTCGCCTTCGTTTCGTATGAGGGCTTTGATTATAGGTATGGTCACCTGTCAAGGCGTAGAGGTCGAGAGCGTCACCTCCCGTCAGGCGCTGTTCAAGCGATGCCGCGAGAAAATTTTTGACCGCGTCGTAATTGAGGATTATCGTCTTTTTATGGATGGAGGCGGGAATGTAGCACTGCTACGCACCCACTTCTCTAATAGTCCGCGCATATTTGTTCTCGCACCAAGCGTTGACCAACCTACCGTTCTATCGCTGCTCGATTGCGGGGTGGATGAGTATCTTCTTTTACCCATATCGGCCGAGAGGCTTCGTAGAAAAATCTGCCACAAATGATTCTCTCCACCCTCTTTCTCCTTATAATAGGCTCTATTTTTCTTCTTATATACCGTCACATCGCTCTGCGCACCATAAAGAGCGAAAGCCGCGCCATTGAACGCATTACTGCCTTTGTTACTAATAGAGGTGGCGACCTGAGCCTTCTTGACAAAGGCATCTCACAGCAAAATTTTGTTGAGTGCATTGTCTATCTATCCGAGCGATTAAATGGTGCAGAGCAACAGATGATAGCCATCATTATGCGCTACTATCACATAGAGAGCTATCTACTACAGTCCGCTTCACGCTCAAAGAATTGTTATCAGAGGGCATATTTTTTAGCCCTACTTGCGCGTCTGCCGCTCAGTGAGCGCACCGCAACGCGACTTATTCCGTTTATCAGCGACAAATTCTCGCGCGTACGCTTCTACGCACTACTCTCTATTATTGTCACCGACCCTCAACTGACAATCCGCGCCATTGAGAGAGTTGAGGGGCGACTTTCACACAACGATGTGGCAGAGCTACTCTCTGTTTTGGAACGGGGCGTATGCATCATACCCTGTATTCCTCTGCTCACATCCGACAACTACAATATGCAACTATTCGGACTCGCCCTTGTCAGACGCTATGGCATTACCGAGGGTCGAACATATATCGTCCGCATCATAGAACAAGAACACAACCCGCTGCGCGAGCAGGCCTTAGAGACTCTGACATCGTTAGGTTTCACCGAGCAATATAACAACCACGACAGTTCCATTGTATGACAATATTTTTACTCACATTCCCCCTCTTGGCACTCCTTTCAACCCTTGCAACCATAAGGATAGTTAAGCTGCGCCAAATATTTCTCCAACACCGTCTTGCCTCTGTATCATCCGCCAGCGACATTGACGCTATAGGCTGCATAGGCATATCCATACTATGTTCCGACCCTGTCAACATATCGGTTGTTGTTGGGCTTCTCGCTACGCGCTATCCGCTCAGCGAGGTGGTGGTGGTTATAGACTCCGCCTCCCATCCCGACCTTTTGGCGCAACTGATACTCAGATATTCACTCCGACTTAATTGCGAACACGCTCACAACACCTTTCGTTCAACCCAACTATGCTATCGCCGCTTAGTGGTTATCGACCACAAAAGCTGCAATAACGACATTAGAGCCGATATTGCTGCGCAACACGCCTCACACAACTACCTGCTGCGCGTAAGCTCCGACTGCGGACTTTTTCCATACGCAGCAGGGCGCTTTGTTCAAACCATAGCCTCTATGCCGACAGGGAGGGTCGATGCAATAACCACATCGGAGAAAAACACACTCATAATCAGTCGCGCACTATGGATTGACAAGGGTAGTTTCAAAGATATTGACAAACACCTCACGGGATGCTTTACACTCCACCTCTGCGAGCCTTTAGAGTTTACACCCATATTGGGAAAGGAGCATTATGAGCTCATTGAGCGAAGTGGTTACAATTTTTCCGATTTTTTGGCGTTAAATATTATGAAGTCTGCAAATAAATTGCTATCTTTGAGAAAATAACTAACTATGATTACAGACGATATTCGCGCCTACCTTCTGCCCAAGGCCTTCAACGCTGCCGTCCGTGCAGGGTGGGAGATTATGGAGGTCTATAAAGACCGGGACAACTACGACATAACCGTCAAAAGCGACCAGACACCCATAACCCTTGCCGACCGCCTCGCGCACGAGAAAATCAAGGAGAGCTTAGGCTCTACCCGCATACCCATACTATCGGAGGAGGGCCGCGAGATGCTCTACGATGAGCGTCGCAATTGGGAGTTGTTCTGGTTAGTTGACCCTCTGGATGGAACGGTTGAATTTATCAAAGGCAACAACGAATTTACCGTCAATATCGCATTGATGTCGGAGCGTATCTGCATCTGCGCCGTAGTCTATGTTCCTTATCTGCAAAAGGCATATATAGCCTCGCGTGACAACGGAGCGTTCCTTATTGAGAACATCGCCCCATCGGCCACCGCAGACTATACCTACGACCAAATCTGCGCCAGCAAGTTACCGCTGCCATTGGTTCAAAATCGCAGCGAGACATTCCGCATAGCAGTATCGCGCTCACACCAGACGCCAGAGACTATAGAGTACATCAATCAGGCTAAAAGGGGGCACGAGCGGGTTGAGATTATCGAACAGGGCAGTTCCTACAAATTCTGCCTGCTGGCAGAGGGGACTATTGATTACTACCCTCGCACTACCCACACATACGAATGGGATACCGCCGCAGCCGAATTGATACTCTCCGAAGCAGGAGGCACAACCCTCTCCCTGCCCGATCACAAGCCTTTGTTATACAACAAAGAGAATTTACAAAACCCGTGGTTTGAATGCCACGCATAGAACATAGAGCCTGATGCAAAATAATTTTGAAAAATATTTGCGCAGACAAAAAATAATGTTTACCTTTGCAGGCATTTTGTGTTGAAATGCATTAAAAACTAATAAACTAAATGTTTGTAATTGTAGAGATTGCAGGTCAGCAATTCAAGGCTGAGAAAGGTCGAAAGCTCTATGTACACCGTCTTGAGGGTGAGGTTGACTCTACCCTGAGCTTCGACAAGGTCCTGCTTGTAGAGAACGGCGGTCAGGTTAAGGTGGGCGCACCTGTTGTAAAAGGCGCCTCAGTAAAGGCAAAGATTCTTAAGCACCTCAAGGACGACAAGGTCCTCGTGTTCAAGAAGAAGCGCAGAACCGGTTATCAGAAATGCAACGGTCACCGTCAGTATCTGTCGCAGATTTTAATTGAAGAGATTGTTGCATAACCTTAAAATCGTTAAAGAAGTATGGCACACAA